>JACNJP010000309.1 GCA_014382465.1 Planctomycetota bacterium | reverse complement strand
CCGGCCGAGGCGGGCGGGGCCCAGGTCCTCGACGGTTGCGGCGGCGGCGCTGGCGAGCTGGAGTCAGGCTGGACCACCGAGGCCGCGATCCGGGGGCTGGAGCAGGAGCGGGCCAAGCTCGAAGCCCTCCGCGGCGAACGAGCGGGGGTCGAACGCCAGCTTCAAGTGCTCGGCGGCGAGACCGAGGCGCCGTCGGCCGAGCCGCTCGAACGCGCCACCCACCTGCTGCGGCAGTGGCTGGCGGCGCCCGAGCCGGATCCGGAGGCCATGCCGGGGCCGGTGGTCCTGGCCGCCGGCGGCCTGGCCCTGGTGGGCGGCGCGGTCACGGCCATCCTGGTCCACCCGGCCGCCTGGGTGGCGGCGGCGGTCGGCGCCGGCCTCCTGGCCAGCGCGCTGTTCGGCGCCTGGCGCCGGCGCAAGGAAGAGCCCGCGCGGGCCCGGTTGGGGCTCGACTATCAGGCCTCCCAGGCGACCCAGCCGCCGTCCTGGTCGCGCAACCACGTCCAGTGGCTGCTGAACCAGCTCGAGGCCGACCTGCAGGACGCCCGCGCCGCGCTCCAGCAGCAGCAGCGCAAGAGCGGCCTGTCGGTCGAGCTGGAAGAAGTGGAAGCGCGGATCCGGGCCGCCGAGGAAGCCCGCCGCGGCTGGTGCCGCAAGCTCGGCCTGACGCCTGAGGCCGCCGACGGCGGCCTGCTCGACTTCGCGCGCCGCCTGGACCGCTACCGGTCGGCGGTCGAGGAGCACGCCAAGGCCCAGGAGCAACGTCGCCAGCTCGACGAAGAGCGGCGTACGCTGCTCGCCAAGGCCAAGGCCTGGCTGGCTTCGGTGGGGGAAGAAGCCGTCGAGGACGGCGCCGGGCTGGCCGCCGCCTGTGCCCGGCTGATCCAGCGCAACCGGGAGTTCGACCGCTCGAGCGAGGCCCTGGCCCGGGCCCGCGGCGAGGTCCAGGAGGCCCGCGAGCGGCTCGAGGGCTTCGGAGAGGCCGTGGAGGGCTTGTTCCGGCGCTGCAAGCTGGATCCCGGAGAGGACCGCGAGTTGGCGCGGCGGGTCGAACGGCTCGACGCCTGGCGCGAGGCCTGCGCCCTGCTCCAACGGGAGTCGTGGACCTGCGGCGAGAAGGCCAAAGCCCTGGACGGGCACGCGGCCTACCTCGAACTCGACGCCGAGGCCGCCCAGCAGCGGATCGAGGAGACCCGGCGGACCGCCGCCGAGCAGCGGGAGCTGACGGAGGCCATCCTCGGCATCGAGAAGGAGCTGGAGCTCCAGCGCGGCGGCAGCCGCCTGGAGGAGGCCGAGGGGCGGCTCGAGGGCTGCCTCGGCAACTTGGCCGAGGCGCTCGAGCGGGTGATCGAGGCCGAGGCCGGCCTGTTCCTGATGGACGAGGTCGAGGAGGAGTTCCAGGAGCACAACCTGCCCGCGGTCCTGCTGCGGGCCCAGGAGTGGTTCGGGCGCTTCACCGACCACCGCTGGTCGCTGCGCCTGCGCCGCGGCGCCGAGGCCGAGTGGGTGGCCTGGGACAACCAGGCCGAGCGGGAGCACGGCCTGGGCGAACTCTCGGACGGCACCCGGGTGCAGCTCCTGCTGGCGGCGCGGCTGGCCTTCGCGCTGGAGAACGAGGACGGCGAGGAGCTGCCCTTCTTCCTCGACGAGGCGCTCAGCACCGCCGACCCGCGGCGCTTCCACCTGATCGCCGGGGCGCTGCTCGAATTGGTCCGGAGCGGCCGGCAATTGCTCTACCTGACCGCCAATCCGGCCGACCTGGCGGCCTGGAACCGCGCCTGCAAGGACGCCGGCGCCGAGCCGCCGGTGGTGATCGATCTTGCCGCCCAGCGGGGTGAGCAGGCGGCGGTCAAGGACCCGGCGATGCTGGCGCCGGCGCCGGAGCTGGAGGTCCCCGCGCCCTCCGGCGCCGGAGCCGCCGAGTACGGCGTCGCGCTGCAGGTGCCGCTGCCGAATCCGCGCCAGCCGGTGCAGGCCCTGCACCTGTTCCATCTGCTGCGCGACCAGCTCGACGGCCTGCACCGGCTCGTGAGGGCTGGGCTGCGGACCGTCGGCCAGTGGCAGGCGATCCGCGGCAGCGCCGCCGGCGCCGGGCTGCTCGAGGAGGAGCTCGATCAGCGCCTGGAGGCCCGCGTCGCCTTGGCGGCCGCGGTGCTCGAGGCCTGGCGGATCGGACGGGGCCGCCCGCTCGACCGGGCCGCGCTCGAGGAGAGCGAGGCCTGCGGCAAGTTCCTCGTCGGCTTCGCCGAAATCGCCGCTGAGCACGACGGCGACGCCCGCGCCCTGCTCGACGCCATCCGCGAGCGCGGCGACAAGCGCGTCCATCGGTTCCGCAGCGACAAGCGGGACCAGCTGGTCGCCTTCCTGGAGGAGGAGGGCTACTTCGACCCGCGCCAGCCGCTGGACGAGGAGAGCCTCGTGACCGCGGCGCTGAACGCGGTGGCGACGGAGGTGGCCGTCGGCCGGCTCGACGCCGGCGAGGTCCGGCGGCTGGTCGGAGAGCTGCTGCGGAGCTTCCGGCCCCGCTAGTGCTTCAGTCCCAGTTCAGGTCGGTGTTCGAGTGCGCCAGCGGCGGGCGGACCGCGCCGCGGCGGGAGCCACGAATCCGCGACGGCAGCGGCCGGCCGGCCCACAGGCTCCAGGCGGTGCCGACCCAATAGGGATCGAACTGGCTGCCCGAGCACTCGGCGACGATCTCCAGCGCCTGGTCGAGGGTCCGGGCCTCGCGGTAGGCGGAGTGGTGGACGATGGCGTCGATGGCGTCCGCGAGGTGGACGATGCGGGCTTCCACCGGGATCTGCTCGGCGTAGAGGCCGTCCGGGTAGCCGCCGCCGTCCCACCGTTCGCGCTCCGACCGCACCGCTTGGAGCAGCGGATCGGCGGGCTGCAGGAAGGGGCGGATCAGCGACTCACCACAGACCGAGCTGAGCTTGATCAGCCGCCAGTCCTCGGCGCTCAAGGCCTCGCGCTTGTCGAGGACCTCGACCGGCACCACGAGCTTGCCGAGGTCGTGCAGGAGACCGGCGAGGTAGGTCCGGTGGAGGCCGAGCATGTCGAGCCGGTGACCGGCGCGGGCGAGCTCCAGGGAGCGGTTGGCCACCCGGCGGCAGTGCTCGACCGTCTCGGGGCTGCGGCAGCACAGGCTGTGGAGCAGGTCCTGGACCGTGCGCGGGAGGGACTGGACCAGACGTTGGGGCTGGAGAGGGGTCATGATGGGTTCAGAAAAGGGCTAGAAGCCTTTTCGGTTCCCGGCAGCAGGTCTTAAGAAGGAACCCTGGCGAATCTCCCGATTCGCCCCTGATCGCAACGCATGATTTTAACTCAGGGTCTTTCAAAGACTTACGATGGACGGCCGGTGCTCCGGGGGGTCGACCTGGAGGTCCGCGAGGGGGAGATCTTCGGCTTCGTTGGCCCCAACGGCGCCGGCAAGTCGACCTTCTTGAAGTGCCTCGTGGGGGTGGTCCGGCCCGACTCCGGCAGCATCCGGGTCGACGGTCTCGACGCCCTGCGCCAGTCGCTCGAGGTGCGCCGGCGGGTCGGCTACGCCCCGGGGGAGACCGCCCTCTATCACCGGATGCGCTGTGAGGAGCTGATCGACTTCGCCATCGGCTTCCACCCGCGGGCCGACCGGGCGCTCGCCGGCGAGCTGATCGAGGTCTTCGAGCTGCCGCCGCGCCGCAAGGTCGGCCAGCTCAGCCACGGCATGAAGCGCAAGCTGCTGCTGACCCAGGCGCTGGCCAGCGGCGCGCCGCTGCTGCTGCTCGACGAGCCGATGGAGGGGCTCGACCCCGACGCCCGGCGCCTGGTGGAGCGGCTCCTGCGGCGGGAAGCGGACGCCGGGCGCACCGTGTTCTTCTCCTCGCACGACCTCGCCAGCGTCGAGCGGGTCTGCGACCGGGTCGCCTTCCTGCGCGCCGGCAGCCTGCTCGAGACCGGCGACATGACCGAACTGGTCGAGCGCCTGGGCCAGGTGCTCTGCCTGCGCCTGCGCGAGGCGCGGACTGCCGATCAGCTGCCGAGCCGGCCCGGGTTCTCCTGGCGCGGCCAGGAGCGGGAGTGGCGCCTAGAATTCGAAGGCCCGCTGGAGCAGGCGGTGCTGGCCATCTCGCACCTGCCGCTCGACGGCATCCGCGACGCCGAGGGCGGCCTGGAGCAGGTCTTCGAGCTGCTCTACGGACCGGACCAGGCCGAGCGCGAAGAGGTGCGGCCGTGAACCTGGTCCGCCAGTACCTCCGAGACACCCTCTGGGTGGCCCTCGGCTACCTGGTGCTGATGACCGGCGCGCTGGCCGCGGCGGTCTTCTACTGGCCGGACTTCCGGGACAACATGCCGGCCATCTTCAAGCTGATCCCCTTCGACGCCCTGAGGGACCTGATCGCGGGCATCGATGAGTTCGGCTACTGGGCCTACTTCGCCATCCAGCAGTACTTCAAGGGCTGCAGCCTGTTCGGGCTGGCGGCGGCGGCGCTCTTTGGCAGCGGCCTGGTGGCGCGGGAGGCCGACCAGAAGACCGCCGAATTCCTGCTCTCCCGGCCGGTCAGCCGCCGCCGCGTCCTGCTCACGCGCTTCGCCGTGGCCGCGGTCCTGGTGGTGGCTCCGGTGTTCCTGTCCTCGCTCGCCGGCATGGCGATGAGCCCCTTGATCGGCGAGCACCTCGCGCTGACGCCGGTGCTGCTGGGCGCCTGCTACCTGAGCCTCTTCCTGCTCATGCAGCTGGCCTTCTGCACCTGGCTCTCGGCCGGCTTCGAGCACCAGCTGAAGGCCGGGATCATCCTCATCGGGCTGATGCTGCTGCAGTTCGCCCTCTACCTGGTGAAGGGGCTCGGCGATTACACCTTGTTCGCCTTGGTGGACGTGAACCGGCTGGCGGGCATGACGACCGGACAATTCCCGTGGCCCGAAGCGGCCTCCTTCGCCGGCGCCGGCCTCCTGTTCCTGCTGCTCGCGCTGCGCCGCTTCGAGCGCCGCGATTTCTAGGCCCGGGACGCTAGGATCCGCAGATTAGGCCGCCCATGGAATCCAGGATCGCCACCTTCGCCGCCGGGAGTTTCTGGGGAGTCGAGTCCACCTTCCGCCAGGTCTCCGGGGTCCTCGCCACCCGCGTCGGCTACATGGGCGGCAGCGTCATCTCCCCCAGCCATGAGCAGGTCGGCGGCGGCCAGACCGGCCACGCCGAGGTCTGCGAGGTCACCTACGATCCCGGCCAGGTCAGCTTCGAGGACCTGCTCGCGGTCTTCTGGTCCTGCCACGATCCGGCCCCGCCGGGCCGCCAGGACGCCGATCTCGGCAGCCAGCACCGATCCGTGATCTATTGCCACGACGACCACCAGGTGGAGGCCGCCGCCCGCGCGGTGGAGGCCCTGGACTCGAGCGGCCGCTACCCGGATCCGCTCCAAACCGAGGTCCACCGGTGCGCCGAATTCTGGCCGGCTGAGGAGGAACACCAACAATTTCTGGAGAAAGACGGTCGCCCGGACTGCCCCAGGTGAGCACCAGGAGGGGCCTCCAGCGCTTCCCTTTTCGGCTGGAGGGGCGTTAAACTCGCCCTGACGGCCCCTGGCGCCTTGCCGGAGCCTCTCCCGACAACCCCCCCCTGGAGACGGAGGACAGATTGAACGATTCCGCCGAGAAGGAAGTTCTGCTCGTTGTATCGAAGCTCAAGAACTACATCCGCGCCCGAGCGGGCATGAACACCGCGGGCAACGTCGCGCCGGTCGTCTCCGACCTGGTGCGGACCCTCTGTGACGAGGCCATCGAGCGGGCCCGCAAGGATGGCCGGAAGACCGTCAAGGACCGCGACTTCATGCTGCCCGGCGGCGGCGAGTAGGGGCGGCCTCGGGATCAGAAGCGGGGCGCCGGCATGCCCAGCTCCTTCTGCAGGAAGGCCCACATGTCGGCGTACTCCGCGATTCGCTTGGAGGTCGGCTTGCCGGCCCCATGGCCCGCGCGGGTCTCGACGCGGATCAGGACCGGCTTCGGCCCCCCTTGGGCCTTCTGCAGCGCAGCGGCGTATTTGAAGGAGTGCGCCGGGACCACCCGGTCGTCGTGATCGCCCGTGGTCACCATCACCGCCGGGTAGCGGACCCCCGGGCGGAGGTTGTGGTAGGGCGAGTAGGCCAGCAGCGTGCGGAACTGCTCAGGGTCGGCGCTCGAGCCGTAATCGCTGGTCCAGGCCCAGCCGATGGTGAATTCGTGGAAGCGCAGCATGTCCATGACGCCGACCGCCGGCAGGGCGGCACCGTAGAGATCCGGTCGCTGGTTGAGGCAGGCCCCGACCAGTAGGCCGCCGTTGCTGGCGCCGCGGATCGCCAGGCGCGAGGGCTCGGTCCAGCCGCTCTCGACCAGCCACTCGCCGGCGGCGATGAAGTCGTCGAAGACCTTCTGCTTGTCGTGGACGGTCCCGGCCAGGTGCCAGTCGCGGCCGAACTCGCCGCCGCCGCGGATGTTGGCGACCGCGAACACCCCGCCCATCTCCATCCACACCAGGTTGGCGACGTTGAAGGAGGGCGTGATTGCGATGTTGAAGCCGCCGTAACCGTAGAGCTGGACCGGCCGCCGGCCGTCGGGGGCGAGGTCCTTGCGGTGCACCAGGAACATCGGCACGCGGGTGCCGTCCGGGCTGCTGAACCACACCTGTGAGGTGACGAAGCCTGCCGGGTCGAAGCCGACCTCCGGCGCGAAGTGGGCTTCGGACGCGCCGCTGGCGAGGTCGAGGCGGAACACCGTTCCCGGGTTGGTGAAGCTGGAGAAGGAATAGAAGGCCTCGTCGCGGTCGGGCGAGCCGCTGAGGCCGTCGACCGTTCCCAGCGCTGGCAGGGCGACCTGCAGCCGTCGGCGGCCGTCGGTCTCGAGGACCCGCACCAGGCTGCTGGCGTCGTGCAGGTAGTGGCAGACCAGGGCCCCGCCGAGCAGGTCGACCTCGGTCAGGGCGTCGTCGGACTGGGGAACGACCTCCCGCCAGGCGGCCGGCTCGGGGTGGGCCAGGTCGACGGCCACCACCCGGCCGCGCGGGGCGTCCTTGGTGGTGAAGAGGAACCAGGTGGCGCCGTGGTTGCCGACGACCTCGTAGCTGGCGTCGAAGTCGGTGCACAGGCCGCTGGTGCCGCCGCCGGCCTCCAGGTCCTGGTACCACAGCCGGTTCTTGCGCTCGGTGCCTTCGCTGCCCTGGATCACCAGCCAGCGGCCGTCGTCGGTGAGCTCGGCGCTGAAGCTCCAGGCCGGGAACTCGGGCCGCTCGTAGACCACCCGGTCGGCCGACTGCGGCGCGCCGAGCTGGTGGAAGTAGAGCTTGTGATCCCGGTTGGCAGCCGTCAGCTCGGCGCCGCGCGGCTCGGGGTAGCGACCGTAGTAGAAGCCGCCGCCGTCGGCCGCCCAGGCCACGCCGCTGAACTTGGTCCACTTCAGGTGGTCGCCGAGGTCCTGGCCGCTGTCGACGTCGCGGACCCGCCACTCGCGCCAGTCGGACCCGCCGCTCGACAGGGCGTAGGCCACGCGGCGTCCGTCCTCCGAGATCTCCCAGGAGGCCAGCGCGACGGTGCCGTCCTGGCTCAGGCCGTTCGGGTCGAGCAACACCCTGGGGTCGCCGTCGAGGCCCTCCTGCACGTAGAGCACCGACTGGTTCTGGAGGCCGTCGTTGCGGGTGTAGAAGTAGCGGCCGCCCTTGCGCACCGGCGTGCCGAAGCGCTCGTAGTCCCACAGCTCGGTGAGCCGGGCCTCGATGGCCCTGCGCCCGTCGAGGCCGTCGAGGTAGCGGAAGGTGTGGCGGTTCTGCCGCTCGACCCAGGCCTTGGTCTCGGCCGAGTCCGGATCCTCGAGCCAGCGGTAGGGGTCGGCGACCGGGACGCCGTGGTAGACGTCGTGGTGGTCGACGGTGGCCGTTGCGGGGTAGCGATGGCCGCCGTCCCCGGTGAGGTGCCCCGGCGCGCCGCAGCCGAGAGCGAGCAGAGCGAGGAGGAGGGCGTAGAGGCGGTTCATCGCGGTTCTCGACATTTGCAACGCAGGATTGGCTCTCGCGGGGGCCGGGCGCAGGGTTTAATTGACGCCTAGCTTACGTGTCCGCTGACCGACGTCCCCGTCCGGCCCATGATCCGATCCTTCCGCCCCATCCACGCCGGCGCCATTTTGCTGGCGACGACCACCGCCGCCAGCCTGGCCCTGACGGTGCCGAACGAGATCCAGATGCCGGGCACCCAACCCGGCGAGGTCGGCAGCTACGTCGCCGCCTCGAACTGCGACAACTGCCACGGCGGCTTCGACCCGGTCTCCGAGCCGGCCCACAATTGGCACGGCTCGATGATGGCCCAGGCCGGCCGCGATCCGCTGTTCTGGGCCACCATGGCGATCTCGGAGCAGGACTTCGACGGCTCCGGCGACCTGTGCCTGCGCTGCCACACGCCGATCGCCTGGCTCGAGGGCCGCTCGACGCCCACCGACGGCTCGGCCCTGACCTCGGCGGACGCCGACGGCGTCGAGTGCCACTTCTGCCACCGCATGGTCGACCCGGACGGCTCGGAGTACACCGGCGTGCAGAACCCGCCGTTCCTGGCGCACGATGAGGGCGCGACGCCGCGGGCCTACTACGGCAACGGTATGACGGTTCAGTGGGGCGGCAGCGAGCGTTTCGGCCCCTACGCCGATTCGACCGCCCGGCACAGCGCCCTGCCGTCGGCCTTCCACCGCTCCTCGGACTTCTGCGGCAGCTGCCACGACGTCTCGAATCCGCTCGTGGGCGACCTGGCGCACAACAACGGCGCGGTGAACCCGCTGCCGCCCGGCAGCTTCAGCGGCGTGCCCGGCGACCCGGTCGACACCAAGGCGGCCTTCAACAACTTCCCGCACCTCTACGGCGTGGTGGAGCGCACCTACAGCGAGCACATGGCCTCGGCCTTCCCGGGGCTGGCGATGGCCGACTACCCGGCGCTGCCTCCCGCGCTGCGCCAGGGCTCGATCCAGCGCGCCCGCGACGCCGCCGTGGCCGGCACCGGCAGCGGCGATTTCGAGGACGGCAGCACCCGCTACTTCACCTGCCAGAGCTGCCACATGCGCCCCGTCAGCGGCAAGGGAGCGAAGCAGAACAACGCCCGCGTCCGCCCGGACCTGGCCGTGCACGACCTGGTCGGCGGCAACTACTGGGGGCCGCAGGCCGTCGAGTACCTCGACAGCCAGGGCCGGCTGCCGCTGGGCGACCCGCTCAGCGCCGCGCAGAAGGCGGGCCTCGCCGCGGGTGAGCTCCGCGCCCGCTCGGAGCTGCGCAACGCCGCCGCGCTGGAGCTCGACGCTTCGTTGCTCCGGGTGGTGAACCTCACCGGTCACAAGCTGCCGACCGGCTACCCCGAGGGGCGGCGCATGTGGCTGAACGTGCGCTGGTACGGGCTCAGCGGCGAATTCCTGCTCGAGGACGGCGCCTACGGCGACCTGGCCGTGAGCCTCCAAGGACAGCCGACGACCGTGCGCACCCTGCTCCAGCCCGACCACCCGCGCACCACGGTGTGGGAGGCGCGCTACGGGATCACCCAGGAGTGGGCCGCCCAGCTGATCGCGGTAGGCCTGCCGGCCAGCCTGCCGGTCGCCTTCGACCGCGTCAGCGGCGCGGTGATCAAGACCCTCGGCCAGGTCGCCAACCAGCCCGCAGGCACCGCCTACAAGAACTTCCACTTCCCGCTGCTCAACCTCGTGATGGAAGACGGGAGGATCCCGCCCTTCGGCTTCGATTTCGACGAGGCCGGGCTGCGCAACGTCCGGCCGGTGCCCGAGGACCGGTTCGGGGCCCCGCAGGCCGGGCAGCAGTACCGCTACTGGGACGAGGTCCCGCTGGACCCGCCGCCCGGCGCGGTCCGCGCGGAGATCAGGCTCCTCTACCAGCCGACGAGTTGGGAGTTCGTCCAGTTCCTCTACCTCGCCAACGACGGCTCGGTCGCCCGGCTGGCGCAGTCCGGCCAGGATCTGCTCGACGCTTGGTTGGCGACGGATATGGCGGAGCCGGAGGTGATGGCCGAGACCACCTGGACCAAGCCTCGCATCGCCTGGCAATAGGGCGGGCGGAATCCGGCCCCTTTCGCTGGCCCTAATCCACCAGCCGCCAGCGGAGCAATTCGGTCCTCGTGCGCTTGCGGTCGTCGACCCCGACCGCCATCGCCGGAG
>JACNJP010000187.1 GCA_014382465.1 Planctomycetota bacterium | reverse complement strand
CAGGGGGGCGCGGGGGGGGGGGGGGGGGGGCCCGGGGGGGGGGGGGGGGGGGCGGGCGGGCGGGGGGGGGGGGGCGGGCGGGGGGGGCGGGGGCGGGGCGGGGCGCGGGGGGGGGGGTGGGGCGGACCGAAGAGGCGAGGCCGGGGTGTTGGGGAGGGCCCGGGCGGCGCTCAAGGCCAAGTACGGCGAGGAGGAGGGCGCCAAGGCCTACTTCGACCGCCAGGAGGCCCGCCTCAAGGAGATGAAGGAGGGGCAGGGCGAGGGCTGAGCACGATTCCGTCCTCTTTTGCGAGGCAGCTCCGCGCCGCGGAGCGGCCTCGCTGCCTGTTCCGGCGGGAAGGCCCCACGGTTTCCCGGCGACGACGTAGGATCTGCTCCTGGCCCGAACCCTCGGGCCATTCCCTCCGGCCGTCCCCTCCTCGCCGGAGCACCCCCAACCCAGGAAGAACATGTTGGTCCAGAAGAAATGGATCGCCGCCGCTGTCGCCGGCCTGGCGCTCGGCGGCGGACTCGCCGCTCAGGCAGCCACCCCTGCCAAGACCGGCGTCCCGGCCGCCAAGATCCAGCCGGCGCCGAAGCAGGACGCCCAGGATCCGGCCGAGCAGCAGGCCAAGTTCCAGGCGAGCTACGCCGAAAAGCTGAAGAAGGAGTTCATCGCCCACGGCGGCTGGATCACCGACTGGGAGGCCGCCCGCGCCAAGGCCAAGGCCGAGGGCAAGGTGATCTTCACCTACTTCTCGCGTTCCTACGCGCCGTGAGGCCCGTGCGACGCACTGGAGAGCGGTCCGCTCTCCGATGAAGCGTTCCCGGCCTTCGCCGAGAAGGTCGTCCCCTACCTGCACATCACCACCCGCATCGAGGGCAAGCCGTACGACAATCTCTACAAGGAGAAGGGCGTGACCGGCTTCCCGACCCTGCAGTTCATGGACGCCGAGGGAACCACCTTGACCGTCCAGGGTGACCGCAGCGTCGAGGGCTTCGACAGCACCCTGGTCCAGGTCTCCCGCATGGAGGATCTGCGCAAGCGGATGGCCGGCGGCGAGAAGGGCCTGGGCGCCGACCTGTTCCTGGCCGAGCTCGCGCTCGGCAAGGTCAGCTGGGAGGAGGCGCAGGAGAAGGCCAAGGGCTTCTCCAAGCTCACCGGCGCCCAGAAGAAGGAGCTCGGGCAGCTCATGCTCGACACCGAGATCAAGCACATCGTCGCTGGCGTCGGCCGCGACGACGAGAAGCTGATCCAGGCCGGCAAGCGGATCGAGGAGATCCTCGCCTCGGGCATGACCCCTTCGCCGGCGGTGCAGGCGACCCTGTGGGGCTTCGTGCTGCGCTACGCCGACAAGATCGGCGACGCCGAGCTCTACGCCAAGGCGGTCGAGTTCACCAAGAAGCGCTACGCCGACGAGCCGCGCGCCAAGTCCTACCTCGAGCGCTTGGACGCCCGCCTGAAGGAGCTGCAAGCCGGGCCGGACGCCTAGGCTCCGGCTTCGACATCCACCGAGGCCGCTCCGGGAGACCGGGGCGGCCTCGCTCTATTCAGGGTCCACCGCGGCTCCCCGGCAGCCCTCGAGCCGCACCCGCTCCTGGTTGGGATGGAAGGGCGGGTACTCGTCCGACCGCCTGACCCGGTTGCCGCGGAACACCAGGCCGTCGACGGAGCGGGCGAAGAGCAGCGGAGCGTCGAAGACCGTGAAGTCGTTGTCCTCGATGCGGACGTCGGCGTGGTAGGGGCGCTCCTGGGCGTCCAGCGCCGGGACCTCAGGACAGATCGAGATCACCGCTTCGGTGAACTGGTAGAGGCTCGTGAGGTTGTTGACGAAGCGGTTGCGGCGGATGGTGACCTCGCGGCAGGCCCCGCTCTCGAACCAGCCGTTGCAGTCGCCGGCCAGCAGGATGGCGCTGCCCGAGCTGTGGTCGAAGAGGTTGTCCTCGACCACGGTGCGCCGCGGCGAGCTGAACAGGGCGCCGCGGGCGCGGTTGTTGCGCACGACGTTGCCGCGGAAGGAGACCTCGGGCGTGGCGTCGAGGTTCTCGAGGCCGTCGCCGGGCTGGAGGCCCTCAGGCGGCCCGCCCTCGAACCGCAGCAATACCTCGGTGTCTGACACCTTCTTCAGATCGGCCACCTCGGCCTCGGCGTAGGGGAGCAGGGTGGCGCGGCGCACGAAGGCGATCCGCTCGCCCGGCAGCGCGAATTCGAAGCCGGTGCTCTGGCCGTGCATGAACTTGGCGCGGACCGCGCCGCCGTCCTCGAGCGCCTGCACCTGCAGGTAGGTGCCGTGGACGTTGATGGCGTCGTCCATCATGCCCTCGAACAGCGCCTTCTCGACCGTGATGGTGCCGCTGCAGTTCGAGAAGTGGGTGGCGTCGGCGCTGGTGGTGAAGACGCGCGGGTCGTCGGGCCGCAGGTGCACGCCGCCGCCCTCGATGCTGATGTCGGCGCTGCGCTGCGCCAGCCAGCCCATGCCCTCGGCCTGGTGCACGGTGACCCCGCGGAAGCGGACGCCGCGGCTGCGCTGGAGGAAGATGCCGGGGTGGGGGCGGCCGCCGTGGCGCAGCACGAGCTGGTTGCCGACCGCCGGAGTGAAGCCGAAGCCGGTCACGCGGACGCGGCCGTGGGCGAGCTCCTCGGCGGTGCCGCGGAACTGCTGGTCGCCGGTGTTGAAGGCGATGCGGCCAGTGCCGGCCTCGAACTCCATGCAGCTCCAGCGCCACACCGGGTGGCGCCAGCTCCCGCCGGTGAAGATCAGCTGGCCGTCCTCGATGGCGTAGGGGTAGTCCGGGCCGATCGCCAGCTCGACGCGGTCGCCTTCGACCGCGACCACGGTCGCCTGCGAGTGGTGCGGTCGCTCGAAGTCGATCGCCAGGCCGCGGATCTCCAGGTCCTGGCAGTCGCTGATGCCGAGCGGCAGCACCCGGCCGTGGCCGATCAACTCGGCGCCGGTGGCTTCGATGATGAGGCCGCGGAAGCCGCAGAGCGGCACCGCCACCCTCTTCAGCGGGCCGTTGTCGTGGTTGGAGATGAACCAGCGGCGGGCGACGGCGTGCTCCTCGTGGAAGTCGTAGCGGCCGGGCGGGAGGACCAGCGTGACGGCGTTTCCGGGGTTGCGGAGCGAGTCGCGGGCGGCGGCCAGGGCGCGGCGCAGGGCGGCGGAGTCGTCCACGCCGTCGTCCGGCTGGAGGCCGAAGTGGTCGGCGGACATCCGCACCACCATCGGCGGCAGGTGCCGCCGCACCGCCGCCTCAGGATCCGGCCGCACCTCCAGCTCGACCCAGTCGGCGTGGTCGTAGGAGTTGCCGTCGCCGCCGTCGGTCACGCGCAGGTAGACGACGTGAAGCCCCTCCAGGTCGACGTGGAACATCTGCGCCGGGTCGTCGCGGCCGACCACCCCGCTGCTCCACAGCATCGACTCGCCGTTCCAGATCTGGAATTCGGCCGAAGCGCCGATCGCGACCTCGTCGTCGATCCCCACCAGACCGCTGAAGATCGCCGCCGAGCCGTCGTGGAACCACGGCACCTCCGACTCGGCGTGGGTGCCGAAACCGCGCGTGTACATCCGGCCGCGGATCTTCATCGGCCGCCCCTCGACCGAGCGCCCGCGCCGCAGCGTGCCCCACTCCTGGCTGCCGAGGGCGGCCTCCTCGTCGCTGAGCCATCGGTGGCCGGGGGGAGTGTCGTCGGCGAGGTTCGGTTCGACGACCAGCCAGGTCTGCTCCTGGTAATGCGAGGCGGGGATCGGCACCTCCAAGGTGGTGCCGGGCGTGACGATCTCGTCGGACAGCGCTGAGCCCTCGGCACCCACGACCCGCAAGCGCAAGCCGTCCGCTTCCCGCCGGACCTCGAGATCGAACACGGTGCCGAAGCCGTGCATCCGTCGCAGGCTCATGTGGTCCCAGTCCGCGGGCAGCCGCGGCGTCCAGGCGAAGGTGTCCAAGGCCAGCGGCTCGACGCCGAACAGGCCCTCGGTGACCACCCGTGCGTAGAGCGCGCTCTCGGCCGAGAGGTGGCGCTGGTTGCCCTCCGGCCAGGCCTCGACGGCGTAGGGCACGTGGTCGCCGAGAAGCCGCCTCCTGGTGTAGGCCCGGAAGTAGGCCAGCGCCCGCTCCGTGTCCCCGGCGGCGAAGGCTCCACGTAAGCCGTACAGAGTGGAGCGGTCCCAGAAGCTGTCGTCGGTGGCGATCGACTTCAAGCCGTCGGCGGTCCACATCCGATCGGAGAACAGCGCGTCCAACGTGCCCTGCCGCCGCTCGAAGACCCCCATGGTCAGCGGCACGCAGATCCACGAGCGCAGGACCTCGCTGTCTTCGTGGTAGCGGTAGGTCTCGAAGCCGTCGATCTCGGCGCCGAAGGAGGACTCGACCGCCCTCCGCAGCTCGGCGGCGCGGCCTTCATATTCCTGGGCGACGCCGTCGCCCTTGTCCAGGGACCGCGCCAGCCGCGCCGCCGCGATCAGGCCGCCGTAGGTCATCATGGAGGTGTTGAGGTTGGTGCGGCCGTGCGGCAGCCGGCCTTCCAGTTCGTCGCGGTCCGAGGCGATGACGCCGTCCGCGGTCGTGCGCCGGCGGCAGTACTCAAGGCACCACTCGATCAGCGGCCACAGCTCCTCCGCGACCTCGCGCTCGCCCAGGCTCAAGGCGAAGCGGGATGCTCCGTAGGCGATCATGGCGGCGTCGCCGCGGTCGCCGGCTCCCATCCAGACGTCGCGGCCCTCGGCGATGATCGAGCTCGGCAGCATCTCGAAGTCCGGATTCATGAAGCGGGCGAAGTGGCGCAGCGCGTTCCAGCTGGCGGAGTTGCCGTTGATGGCGCCGAGATAGGGGAAGAAGGGGGCGGCGTATTCGACCGTGTCGTTGGCCCAGATGGCGGCGTAGTAGCGCGTGCCGCCTGGCGCGTGCATCAGGCCACCCTCGGTGCGGAAGATGCTCTCGACCGCGCGCAGCTTGGCGAAGGCGAAGGCTGCGTCGAACTCCGGTTCGGGGGTTTCGAGGACCAGGTATTTCCTCGCGTAGAGGTCGCACAGTCCCCGCCGGCTGGAGACAGCCGCTTCCAGAATCTGAGTGGGCTCCTCCACGCCTTCGACCTGAGCCAAGTAGAGCCGCTCCCAGACCAGTTCCTCGCCCGCGGCCAGCAGCCGCTCCTGGACGGTGTCCCCGACTGACCGGACCACGTAGGGGCCGGTCCGCGTCCGCTCCACCGGCCAGTGCTCGGAGCTGTCGACGGAGTCGACATCCACGAGGACCGGCGCCCTGCGGTCGTTCCGCAGCCGCAGTTCCTCGACGGCGGCCGTGGAGTAGGAAGCGGCGAACAGCGAACGCGTCAGGGTCATCCCCTCCCCGAGCCCGCTCTCGATCGTGAGGAAGCCGTCGAAGCTCACTTGCCGCGGACGCTCCGGCGGCGCCAGCTCACCGTCGATGCGGATGCGCCATTCGCCGCCCGGGCCGTCGCTGGGAAAGTCGCCGCGCAGGCTGGCGTGGGTGTCGTCCGGCAGGGTCCGCAGCATCGGCCACATCACGGTGCGGTCGAGCAGCAGGGTGCCGTCCTCCTTGACGCCGTAGCGCACCACCATCGACACGCGGAGCCCCGACATCTCGATGTGGTCCTGGTGCGGCAGTCGCTCGTCATGGGCGATGTCCCAGACGATCCGCGGGCCGTCCGGCTCGAGTCGCCAACGGTCCGGAGCGGGCTGCTGCGGCGCGGCAGCCGACAGCGCGAGGGTGAGCGAGAGGATCATTCGGCGAGGACTCCGTAGACCCGCACGAAGCGGAGGTGGAAGGGCGCCGGCTCGGCGGGAGCGGTGCCGATCCGCAGGTAGCGCGCGGTCGGACCGTGGGTCGCCGCGGTCTGCTCGAAGCCGATCAGCGGCAGCTCCCAGCGGTCGCGGGCTTCGTCGGCGGTCCAGGCCGGCTCCCAGCGGACGCCGTCGATGGACAGCGCCACCTTCAAGCCCTCCATCCGCTGCGGCCAGCCCGGCCGACCGTCGATGGCGACGCCCCCCAGCCGGAACTCCGCGCCGAGGTCGATGACGATCCACGGCGACTCCTCGATGTCCGTGTGGAACACGAACTCCGGGTTCGACGGCGACGGGTCGAGCAACAGCGGGTGTCGGTCGCGTGGATCCCACTGCGAGGTGCTGCTAGCGAAGAAGCTTGCCTCGCGCGAGATCCACTGGCCGAAGCGCGGGTCGGCCTCGAGCGCGGACAGCGGGCCTCCGGGGGCCGCGAACTCGTGGAAGGGCGCTTCCAGGCGCAGCTCGACGATGGTGTCGATGGGGGAGCGGGCGGACTCGGGCACCACCAGGCGCACGCGCCCGCTCTCGTCCTGGTTCCACTCCAGCGCCCCACCGCCGCGCAGCTCGGCGCTGACGATCCGTTGGCCGAAGGCGGGCAGCAGCACCGGGCCGGAGGGATCGAACAGGTGCAGCCACACCCGGTCGCCGCGCCAGGTCGCGCCGCCCCATTCGCCGCACTGCCACGGGCCGCCGCGGGTGCCGTAGATGGTGTCGCCGTTCTCCTTCAGCCAGGCGCCCATCTCGCGCAGCCGCGCCGCCTGCTCGGGCTCGACCGCGCCGTCGGCCATCGGCCCGATGTTGAACAGGAAATTACCGTCGCCGGCGGCGCAGCGGATCAGGCCGCGCAGGCATTCCCGCAGGCTCTTGACCGGGTCATCGGGCTTCCAGGCCCACTGGCGCGCGATGGTCATGCAGGTCTCCCAGCGCTGCTCGGTGCGGAAGGCGCCGATGCGCTGCTCGGGCGTGTCGTAGTCGCCCGGGCCGAGCGGACCGCCGTCCATCGACCGGCCCTTGCCGATTCGGTTGTTGACGATCAGGGCCGGGTCGAGCCGCCACAGGAAGTCGCGCAGGTCCTCGCCGCGCTCGATCGACCACGGCGCCTCCCACTCACCGTCGAACCAGAACAGCGCGGTTCCGTAGCGCTCCACCAGCTCGGCGAGCTGGGCCTTCAGGAAGATCAGGTAGCGGTCCATGTCGGGCTCGCGGCCATCGGCCAGCGCGTAGCCGGAGCCGCCCTGCTTCATGTTCTGCGGCGCATAGTCCGGGTGGTACCAGTCGGCCAGCGAGTAGTAGGTGCAGAAGCGGACGCCGCGCGCCTCGCAGGCGGCCGCCAGCTCGGCCAGCAGGTCGCGGTCGAAGGGGGTGGCGGCGAGGTCGTGCTCGCTGACCGCCGAGTCCCACAGGCTGAAGCCGTCGTGGTGCTTGGTGGTGATCACCAGGTACTTCATGCCGGCGTCGGCGGCGAGCTGGGCCCAGGCGTCGGCGTCGAAGGCGGCCGGGTTCCAGCGCGCGGCCAGGGCGTCGTACTCCGCCGCCGGCGTCTGGGTGCCGCGCGACCAGCCGATCTCGTGGCCGGTGAGCGCCACCGGGCCCCAGTGGACGAACATGCCGAAGCGCGCCGCGTTCCACCAGGCCATGCGGGCGTCGCGCTGGGCGGAGGTCTCGTCGCGCCAGCTGGCGGGGAGCTGGCCGGTGTCGACCTGGGCGGCGGCGGGGGTGGGGAGGAGCAGGGCGGAGAGCAGCAGGGGGATCATGCCTTCAGGCGCGCGACGCGCACCACGGTGTTAGTGCCGTAGGGGTACTTGGTGGCGTGGAGCACGAGGCGGCCGTCGCCCCAGCGCACCAGCTTCAGCGCCTCGCCGTCGTCGAGCCAGGTCGCCGTCTTCCAGTCGTCGTCCAGCCCGGCGAAGGGCCGCGCGCCCGGGCCACGCGACTGGGCGTGGGCGCGGGTGTCGGCGGTCAGGGTGAGGTCGTGCACGAACAGGTAGACCTCGTCGCCCAGCCGCAGGCCGAAGTCGCGCCCCTCGCCCTGGATGCCGGCCGGCAGCCCGCGGTAGAGCGGTCCCTGGTCGCCGCCGTGGAGCCGGATCCAGTCGCCGACTTTCTCCAGCAGCGCCGTCTCGTAGGGCGGCACCGCGCCGGTGGCGGTCGGCCCGACGTTCATCAACAGGTTCGCGCCCGCCCGCCGGCAGCCGCACAGCTCCTCGATCACGTGGGCCGGCGACAGGTAGTTGAAGTCCTTGACCGCGATGCCCCAGTGGAAGTTCAAGGTGTGGCACATCTCGCCGGCGACCCACTTCGGGTGGCCGTGGCGGTCGACCGGCTCCGGCCGCCCGCGCTCGAAGGTGGTGCTGTCGATCTCGGGGTGGCCGATCTCGCCGCCGGCGCCGAGGCCGGTGTTGTTGATGATCAGCGCCTGCGGCTGGTGCTTCCGGATCAGGCCGTAGAGCGCGTCCTCCTCCCAGTCGGCGTCCTTGCGGCTCCAGTTGCCGTCGAACCAGAAGCCGCCGATCGGCCCGTACTGGGTGCACAGCAGCTCGACCGACGCGCGCAGGTACTGCTGGTAGCCCTTCCAGTCGCTCTGGAAGCGCTCGTCGGTCCAGTCCAGCGTCGTGCAGTAGAGCATCGGCACGATGCCCTCGGCGCGGCAGCCCTCGGTGAAGTCGGCGATCAGGTCGCGCTTGCACGGCGTGTTCGTCACGTCCCACTTCGACAGCCCGCGGGTGTCGTAGAGGCTGAAGCCCTCGTGGTGCCGGCTGGTGTGGGTGACGTACTTCATGCCGGCGCGCTTGGCCAGCCGCGCCAGCTCCCGGCCGTTGAAGTCGGCGGCGGTGAAGGTCTGCATCAGCCCGGCGTACTCCGCCTTCGGGACGCCGTGCAGGTTCATGGTCCACTCGCCCCGGCCGAGCTGCGAGTAGAGCCCCCAGTGCACGAACATGCCGAAGCCCAACCGCTCGAAGCGGGCGACCCGCGGCGACGGCGCCGGCAGCTCCCCCGGATCCTGGGCGACCACCCGCCAGCGGCCGAAGGCAGGGGGGAGGAGCAGGCCGGCGCCGGCGAGGCCGGTGCGGCCGAGGAGCTGCCGTCGGGTGAGGTCCATGGCGCCGTTCAGATTAGGCCGGTCCCGGCCGGGCCGGCGCCCTACCCTTCGCATTCTCCGGCCAGCCATGCAGCCCCATCCCCCGCGCTCGCTCCTGCCCTTGCTCTCGTGGTGCCTGCTGGTGGTGGCGCGGCTGGTTTTTCACCAGGACGTCGCCGAAGCTCTCCATTTCCTGCTGCCGCTGGCGGACCTCGTGCTGCTGGTTGGTGGCGCCGGCCTGGCCTGGACGATGTGGAGGCCGGCGCTGCTGATCGTCGCCCTGCTGGCCTGGTTCCCCGGCCAGGGCTGGTTCGGCCTCCAGGACTGGATCGGCACCCGCGCCTGGCTGCTGCGCAACCAGGGCATCTACTCGGCCTGGATCGCCGACTTCGAGCGCGGCGCCGCCCCCGCCGGTCCGCGCGTCGAGCTGGTCCCCGGCGAGCCCGCCCGCGTCGCCTTCCCGATGGGCGCGAGCCTGCTCGACAACTGGCAGGCGATCGTCCACGACCCGAGCGGCCTCGTCACCGACCTGGAGGCGAGCCGCGAATGGTTCGGCGGCCACCTGGTCTACGCCGAGCCGCTGTGGGACGACTGGTACCGCTGCGCCTTCAGCTAGCCGCGACGGTCACCAGCACCGAGCAGCAGCTCACGCCGCCTTCGGCCTTCGCCAGCTCGTCGACCTCCACCGGCCGCACCGAGATGCCGCGCACCTGGAGCCGCTGGCGCGTCAGCAGGAAGGCCGCCGGGTGGATCACAGCGTCCCCGACCGCCACGGCGTTGGCCGCGAAGGGCTCCTCCTCCGCCACCGCGATGACCTCGGCGTCGCCGAAGACGCCGACGTCGAGCCAGTCGGGGTTCGCCAGCACCACGCCCTCGGCCACCGCGCAGGCGGCGGACTTCAGGTGCAGGCAGGCGCCCAGCTCGACGCCGCGCACCGAGTAACCGCGCGGCTCGAGGGCCAGGGCGAGCTGCCGCAGCCCCTCGGCGTTGGTGCGCGAGGACAGGCCGACGTAGAAGATCCGGCCCAGGCGCAGGACGTCGCCGCCGTCGAGCGCTCCGGGCGCCTGGATTTGGGTGATCTCGCGCCATTGGGCGAGAGCCTCGGCCAGGCTCTGGACCTCGCCGCGCCGCGAGCTGGCGCCCGGCCGGGTCACCACCGCCAGCTCGTCGACGACCACCGCCGCGTCCTCGACGAAGACCGAGTCCGGCAGCTCCGGCTCCTCGGCGAGCTGGAGCACCTCGCAGCCGAGGTCGCGCAGGGCCTCCTCGTAGCCGAGGTGCTGGGCGCGCGCGCGGTCCA
>JACNJP010000339.1 GCA_014382465.1 Planctomycetota bacterium | reverse complement strand
TCGCCAGGGCCGATGCCGAGCGCACGCAAGCCGATCACGAGAGCGTCGGTCCCTGAGTTCACGCCAACGGCGTGCTTGACGCCGAGGTAGGCGGCCACCTCCTTCTCGAAGGCTCGGACGGCGGGACCGTTGATGAAGGCCGTGGAATCCACCACTTCCTCGATAGCGGTCATGATCTCGGATTTCAGCTCGGCGAGCTGCGGTTTCAGGTCAAGGACGGGGATGCGGTTCACGCGAGTTTGACGACCTCGAGGTCGCCGGTCTTTTGGTAATGGTCACCGATGGAGTCGGTGGCGAAGCCCTCCGCATCGAATTCGAGCGGGTCGCCGTATTCGCTCATCCAGCTCACCACCCGGGCAGGTACGCCGACGACCACAGCATAGGCGGGCACGTCCCGCGTGACCACCGCCCCGGCCGCGACGAAACAGTGCTGGCGCAGGGTGATGCCGGTGACGATCGTGGCGTTGGCGCCGATGCTGGCGCCGCGCTTGACGAGCGTAGTCGTGAAATCCTCGCTGGTATTGCGTGGATGCAGGCAGCGCGGCGTCTTGACGTTGGTGAACACCATGCTCGGGCCGCAGAAGACGTAGTCCTCGAGCACGACCCCCTCATAGATCGAGACATTGTTCTGGATCTTGACGTGGTCGCCGATGACCACGTTGTTTGCGACAAAGACGTTCTGGCCGAGGATGCACTCGCGGCCGATCGTCGCGCCGGACATAACATGGCAGAAGTGCCAGATCTTCGATCCACCGCCTATCTTGGCGCCGTCGTCGACGACCGCGGTTTCGTGGAAGAAGGATTGGGTTTGGGTATCAGGCACGGAAAGCATTTTGGGCGCGCTGGAGAACCTCGACGACCGCGACGCCGTTCGCGCCGTCGGGGAGGGGCCGGGAGCGAGTCGCCACCATCTCCAAGAAATGACGGCATTCTAGTTCGAGAGCTTGCACTTGCGGAAACTCGAGGACCTCCGAGCCGCAGGCATGGTGCCGAAGATCGATCCCAATGGAGCTCTGGTAGACGGTTACCGTGCCGGCGACCTCGTCGTGGACCAGCATCTCGCGTTCGGTGAGGACGGTGGTGCGGCGCACATTGTCCGGCCAGAGCCAGGAGCAGTGGAGATGGGCGCTGGCGCCGCCGGCGAAGCCGAGCTCGACGTGGACCTCGTCCTCGATGCCCGACTGCAGGATCGACCGACCCGTTCCATGCACAGACTCCAACTCTGGCGATCCGAGCAGGTGCAGCACCACCGACACGTCGTGCGGCGCGAAGGACCACCAAACGTTCTCGGCGGAGCGCACCGTGCCGAGCTTGGTGCGCTGCGTGCTGATCCGCCGCACACGACCGGCACGGCCGGATTCCAGGTATTGCTTCATCCAGCTCACTGCGGGCTGGAACAGCAAGAGATGCCCGACCATGAGTACCCTGCCCCGGGTGCGGGCGAGGGCTTCGAGCTCCCTCGCCTCTGCCACGTCTAGGGTCATCGGCTTCTCAACCAGGACGTCCTTGCTGGCTTGGAGGGCGGCACGGGCCATGCCGAAGTGAAGCGGAGCTGGCGTCGCGAGAACGAGTGCCGGATGAGGGGAGCCGAGTGCGGCGTCGAAGCTCTCGAAGAGTTCGATGCCGGGGTGCTCCTGGGCGGAGCGCAGGCGGATCCCCTCGTCGGGATCGGCCACCGCTGCTAGGGCACCGAGTTCGGAGAAGATGCGGACGTGATTCCGGCCGAAGGCACCGGCGCCAACGACGACCACCTGCGGCGGGGCGGTCACAGGCGGACCACCTTGGAGGAATCGAGGTCCAGATGCCGGGTCCCCCCCCGCGTGTCGAAGAGCAGCTTGGCTTCCTTTGCGACCCTGGCATAGTCCACGCACGAGTGGTCCGTTGTGATGACAACGAGGTCGGCCCGGGCGAGTTCGGCGTCGCTAGCCTCCACGGCCTCCATGCTCTTGCCGCGGAGTTCGATCCGAGGGACGAACGGGTCGGCGAAACGCACGTTGGCCCCGCTTTCCTCCAACAGCCGCATCACTTGGAGGGCAGGAGACTCGCGCCAGTCGTCCAAGTCCTTCTTGTACGCGATTCCCATCAAGAGCACCTGGGCGCGGCTCAAAGCGATGCCGTGCTCGTTCAGAATGCGCGCAGCCTTCTCCCGAACGAAGCGCGGCATGGAGCGGTTGATCTCGCCGGCGAGAGCGATGAAGCGCGTGTTGAAGTCGTATTCCTTCGCCTTCCATTCAAGGTAGTGCGGGTCGAGCGGAATGCAGTGACCGCCCACCCCTGGGCCCGGAAAGAAGGGCATGATGCCGAAGGGCTTGGTGTTGGCCGCATCGAGCACCTCCCACACGTCCAGGCCCATTCGGTCGCAAAGGACCGTGAGCTCGTTCACGAGGGCGATGTTGACCGCCCGGAAGGTGTTCTCGAAAACCTTGCACATCTCGGCGGCGGAGGCGCTCGACACCGTCTCCACCGTCTGGATGGTCTCGCCGTAGAAGGTCTTGGCGGCCTCGAGCGAGAGCGGGTCGTTGGCACCGACGACCTTGTTCGTGTTCTTGGTCGTATAGCGGGCGTTGCCGGGGTCGACCCGTTCAGGGGAGTAGGCGAGGAAGAAGTCCACGCCTGCCCGCAGGCCGCTACTCTCCTCGAGGATCGGCTTCAGGATTTCGTCGGTCGTGCCGGGGTAGGTGGTCGACTCGAGGGTGATGAGCTGCCCGGGGCGAAGTCCCTTGGCGATTCCTCGAGCGACGTCTTCCACGTAGCTCAAGTCCGGGGCCAAGTTTCGGGTCAGTGGCGTGGGCACGCAGATCACGATCACGTCCATCTCGGCCACGCGAGCGAAGTTGCCGGTAGCGGCAAGCAGGCCGCGCGCTACTAGATCCCGCAGCTCAGCATCATTGACATCGCCTATGTAGTTTATTCCGGCGTTGACTTGATCGGCGCGTCGCGGGTTTTGCTCGATTCCGAGTACATGGAAGCCGACTTTGCCCTTCTCCACGGCAAAGGGCAGACCTACGTAGCCCAGGCCAACTACACCAACCAGGGCGTTTCGCTGGCAGATCTTCTCCTGCAGTCCAGGCAGGAGGTGCGGAGGGTCGACCGACTTGAGGAATGGTTTCATGTTGCGGACTCGAGGCCAGCGAGAGCCTGGAGGCCCAAGCCTTGCGACGAGAGGTAGAGTCAGGCACGAGTCGCCTGACTCCCCCGAGTGGACGAAAATGGAGGCAGGGCAAGCGGAGGCAATTGTGCGGCCAGTTCGTCACGAGTGATTGTATATTCTTTGCCGTCACCGCCCTCCCGAAGTTCCCCCCCAACCATGAATATTGGCTACGTCTTGCGAAAGCCGGGTTCTCGCGAGCCTCGGCACAGCCTCCTGCTCTCAATCCTGGGGCGGATGACGAGGCGGCAGAGGTTTGTGCTCCGTCTCGGGATCGATGTCGCCTTGACGGAGGCCTCCCTCTGGTGCGCCTTCTTAATTCTGCTTGGTTCAGAGGTGTCTCTGGATGATCCAGGGTTCTTGTCTCTATCCACGATGGTCCTGGTGACTCGGGTCCCGATCTTTGCCTGGCTGGGACTATTCCGCTCGGACCTTGCGCACCCTGGGGCCGAGATGGCGCGGCAGGTCCTGATCGGGATCTCGCTGTCGCTCTTCACGGTCGGCGCGGTGCTCGGCTTCTCGCAACTGGCGGGAGAGCTAGCAGGCGTGGTCCTCGTTGAGGCCACGCTCAGCGCGGCCATCCTGATCGGCGCCCGGGAATTCATGACAGCGACCTTGGTCAGGCGCTTGCGCCGCTCTCGCCGCCGTGAGCCGGTGGTGATCTACGGAGCCGGCGAAGCCGGAATGCAACTCGCCGGATCTCTTGCTGGCGACGGCAGTTATGAGTTCCGAGTGGTCTGCTTCCTTGACGACGACAAGCTCAAGCAGGGGACCAGGATCAAAGGCCTGGAGGTCTATTCGCCGGACGATCTGCCGGACATCGTGCCTCGCTTCGGGGTGGAGCGGGCTCTGTTGGCGATCCCCTCTCTTCCCGGCTGGAAGCGGCAGCCTCTTCTCCAGCACCTGCATGCTTCTGGTCTTGCGGTCAGCACTGTTCCCCGCCTGATCGACCTCGTCAGCGGCCGCGTTTCCCTTCAAGAGCTCGCAGAGATAACCGCCGATGATCTTCTCGGCCGGGAGGAGGTCTCCCCCGATGAGAAGCTGCTGCGGGCGGACGTCACCGGCAAGGTCGTCGCTGTCACCGGGGCTGGCGGTTCGATCGGCTCCGAACTCTGCTGCCAGATCGCTGCCCTCAAGCCGAAGGCCCTCGTCCTCATCGAGAACAGCGAGTTCGCCCTTTACCGGATCCGGCAGGAGCTCTGGGAGCGGTTCCCTCAAGCCCAGGTGACCTCATTCCTCGGGTCGGTCTTGAACCAACACCGGCTGCACACCCTCTTTGCAAGTCACGCTGTAGAGACGCTCTACCACGCCGCCGCTTACAAGCATGTGCCATTGGTCGAGGAGAACCCGGTCGCGGGAATCTGGAACAACGTGATTGGCACCTGGCGCACTGCGGAGATGGCTCGTTCCACGGGCGTCAAGACCATGCTGCTGGTCTCGACCGACAAGGCGGTGCGCCCGACCAGCGTGATGGGGGCTAGCAAGCGCGCGGCCGAACTTGCTTGTCTGATGGTCGGCCACGTCGCCGCCAAGGAAGCCAGCTGGCGCGGGGAGTTCGCCCCTCGCTACGTCATGGTTCGCTTCGGCAATGTCCTCGACAGCGCCGGCTCGGTGGTCCCGCTATTCCGCCGCCAGATCAGCGCCGGTGGCCCGATCACCGTGACTCATCCGGACGTCACTCGCTACTTCATGACCATTCCGGAGGCAGCGCAGCTCGTCCTACAAGCCGGAGCTCTCGGCCGCGGCGGGGAAGTCTTCCTGCTTGAGATGGGCGAGCCCGTCCGCATCGCCGACCTGGCCCAACGCATGATCGACCTGACTCCGGACGTCTCTTCGAGCGAAATCGAGATCCGGTTTACCGGCCTGAGGCCGGGTGAGAAGCTGTTCGAGGAGATCCTCGCCGATCCATCGCAGTGCGGTCCGACGGACCACCCGAAGATTTTCCAAGCGCGCGAAGGGGACCTCGCGTGGGAGAAGATCCGCCGTCTCCTGGACGAACTCGAGGCTTCCCTCGCCCTGGAGGACCCGCTGGCGAGCCTCCACATCCTGGGAATGCTCGTCCCGGATTTTGTGCCCAGCCCGGCCTTTTTCCCTGCGCCTGCCGAGCGCACGGAGGCCCGTCGCACTCCTTCTCCCTCGGTTGTCGCCGAGATGAACCTTGGACCGGTTCACCGTCCCGATCCGGCCCCGAAGCCCGTGCCCTTGCTTGCGCCTGCCACGGGGAGATTGGGGGAGCAAGGGGCCCTGGAGCCTCCCATGGTGCCGGGCTAGTCTCTCCGGATGCCCCGGCTCCTCTTCGTCGCTCTCGACGGGTGGCATTTCAGCAACCATCAGATGGCGGTGGCCCGAGCCAGCCGCGAGGCCGGCCTTGTGGTGGAAGTCGTCGCTGGAGCGGATCGGTTCAGCGAAGAGATCACCCAGGCGGGCTTCCCTTTCCATCCCGTGAGCATTCGCAAGTCTCGCCGCCTCGGCGACGCCAGGGCCACATTGCGGGAGCTGTGCGCGGTCTTCCGCCGGTTGCAGCCCGATCTTGTCCAGATTTCCTCACTTAGGGCGGCAGTCCTGGGCGGCCTTGCCGCCCGGCGCGCCGAGGTACCAGCGATGATCCGGGTCCTCACCGGACGCGGCTACGCCTTCACCGAAGGCCCGGCACTGATGCGCGGGGGGATCCGCTGGCTCTGGCGCATCGGTCGGGCTCCCCGCAACTGGACGGTGTTCCAGAATCCTGAGGATCGCGACTTCTTCCTGGCGAACGGCCTGGCCGATGGCGATGCCCTCTCGGTAGTTCCTGGGGCGGGAGTGGATCTCGTTCGCTTCCAGTCGTCCCCCGAGCCTGCTGGCACACCGGTCGTCCTCTACCTGGGCAGGATGCTGCGGGCGAAAGGCGTTGTCGAACTCGTGGCCGCCTGCCGCCGAATCCGCCTCACCCTTCCCGGACTCCGGCTCGTGCTTGCCGGCGCCCCAGACCCGGGCAACCCGACCAGCTTGAGCGAGGAAGAGCTTCGCGCCTGGCATAAGACCGGGGACGCGGAGTGGTTGGGCCACCTGCGGGATGTTCCGAGCCTGCTCGCCTCCTGCCATCTGGTCTGCCTTCCGACGCAGGCCGGCGAAGGTATGCCGCGCGCGCTCTTGGAGGCGGCGGCTTGTGGTCGGCCGGTCGTCGCCACCCGCGTGCCGGGCTGCACGCAGGCTGTGGTTGACGGCGAAACCGGGCTGCTCGTCGAGCCGGGCCAGCCGGCGGCCTTGCGGCAGGCGCTGTGGGAGCTCCTGGGAGATCCCCGGCGTCGCGCAGCGATGGGAGGGCAGGCGCGGGCCCGGGCCGAAGCGCAGTTCGGCGAGGAGCGCGTGGCGGCGGAATTCCTCCGCATACAGCGGCGCCTGCTTCGGGCGGAAGCTACAGGTCCGACTCCCTAGAATTGGTAGCACGAGATGGACCAGGAACTTCCCGAAGCGGCATGTGCCAACCCTTGCAGCGGTCTTCCGCGGCGCTGGTTGGTGACTGGCGCTGCAGGTTTCATCGGTTCCCATCTCACCGAGGCCTTGCTGCGCGGCGGTCACGAAGTCGTGGGATTAGACGACTTCTCCACCGGCAATCGCGACAACCTCGAACTCGTGCGCGGGGCGGTTGGGGCAGAGGCCTGGGCCAGGTTTCGGCTCGTGGAAGGGGACCTGCGCGCCGCCGCCGCATGCCGCGAGGCCTGCGCCGGTGTTGCGGTTGTGCTGCATCACGCCGCCCTCAGTTCAGTGCCGCTCAGCATGGCGATTCCCGGGCCGGTCCTTGCCGCCAACGTCGGCGGCACAATTGAGTTGCTCGAAGCGGCCCGCGTCGCTGGGGTGGACCGGCTGGTCTTCGCGTCCTCTTCGTCGGTCTACGGCGACGAAAACTCGGTGCCTGCACAGGAGGATCGCATCGGTCGCCCGCTGTCACCGTATGGCGCCAGCAAGAGGATCGGTGAGCTCCTCGCCAGCACCTACCAGCAATGCTTCGGCCTGGAGACCGTTAGCCTGCGCTACTTCAACGTGCTCGGGCCGCGGCAGGACCCGCAGGGAGCCTACTCTGCTGTCATCCCGCGCTGGACCTCCCAGCTCTTGCGAGGCGAGACTCCCGAGATCTACGGCGACGGCGAGACCACGCGGGACTTCTGCCCGGTGGAGGACGTGGTGCAAGCCAATCTTCTCGCGGCAGGGGCGCCGGCCGAATCCTGCGGCAGGGTGTTCAATGTCGCCCTTGGCCGGTCCACCACGCTTCGGCAGTTGTTCGCGATGATCCGCGACACGCTCGCCGACCTCGGCGTTGTATGCCGGGAAGTGGAACCGCGTTTCGGCCCGTTCCGCCTCGGTGACGTACGGCATAGCCGGGCCGACGTCAGCCGCGCCGTGAAGCTGCTCGGCTTCTCCCCAAGCCAGGACATCCGTCCCTGTCTTCAACGCACTCTGGCCGCCCTGTTGGCAAAGGGGGCTCCGTAGGTCGTGCGAATCTGGATCGTCAATCAGTATGCGATTCCGCCCAGCGTCCCGGGCGGAACGCGCCATTTCCAGTTCGCCAGACGGCTCATCGAGCGGGGACACGAGGTGCTCCTGGTCGCCCAGTCGGTGCAGCACTTCACGACCAGTGAGATCGCCGACACGGGAAGCCAGCTCTACCTTCGGCAGGAAGTGGAGGGTGTTCCATTCTTGTGGGTGAAGACGCCGCCCTACCAAGGGAACGGCTTAGGCCGAATCCGCAACATGCTCCAGTTCGGCCGGCGGGTCCGGCGCGGGGCGGCCTCCTGGGGCATCGCACGACCCGACGTGATCCTGGGCTCTACTCCGGCGCCAACCGCGGCACTCGCCGCGCGGCGCTTGGCCCGGCGCTGGGGCATACCTTTCGCCCTGGAGATCCGGGACCTCTGGCCGCAGACATTCCTCGATATTGGCACTTTCCGGACCTGGCATCCGGCGATGGTCGTCCTGGCCAGGCTGGAGCGTTCCCTCTACCAGGCAGCGGATCACATCTTTACGCTGTTGCCGGCTTCCTTCGAGCACATCCGGGCTCGGGGTGGCGGCGACAAGATCACTTGGCTGCCGAACGGAGTCGCCCTTGACACCCTGCCGGACATCGGGCCACCGGAGGAAGGCGGTTCATTCCGGCTGATCTATGCCGGGGCGCATAACTTGGCCAATTCGCTGGACACCTTCCTGCTGGCGGCGTCATCCCTCGTGCGCCGCGGCGAAGCAGGGAAGGTGGAATTGCATTTCTATGGCGAGGGCCACGCGAAAGCAGACCTCTTGCGCCAGCGCGATGCCGCCGGGCTCGATTTCGTCCATTTCCACCCGGCGGTGCCGAAGACCGACATCTACCAAGTGCTGGCAACGGCCGACGCCTTCCTGATCGCGGAGCACGATTCCCCGCTCTATCGACATGGCACCAGCCGCAACAAGATGTTCGACTACCTCGCCATGAAACGGCCGGTGATCTCGGCGACGAGTTCCGTCAGCGATCCTGTAATGGAATCCGGCGGTGGCATCTCGGTTCCGGCGGAGCGGCCGGAAGCGGTTGCCGACGCTATCCTCGAGCTGGTCGGGTTGACCGCCGAAACCCGGCAGAAAATGGGCGCCCTCGGCCGCTGCTGGGTAGAGGAAGTCCACGACTTCGAACTGTTAACCGATCGACTTGAGTCGCGGCTCCAAGCCATGGTGGAATGAGGCGGCGAGAGGTGAGCGGCGTCGTCTCAACGAATGATAATGGTTCTCTGGTTCGCCGGGAAGCCTTATGCTTCCTTCCAGACCTGGGTGGCTCTGGCATCGGAGCCGACGGCCTAGGCTTCACTGTACTTCCGACCGAGGACCTCTCATGGTGATTCAAGTCGCGCAGATCGGGGTTGGCTACTGGGGACCGAACCTGCTCCGGAATCTCGTCGCAAGCCCCAATTTCGAAGTCCTCACTGCGGCGGACTTCTCCCCTGAGCGGCGGCAGTACGTCGAGGCCCACTATCCAAGAGTGCGCACCACGTCGGACCCCGAGGAGATCCTCGGCGACCCTCGCGTGCAGGCGGTGGTGATCGCCACCCCGGCCCACACTCACGCGGATCTCGCGCTCCGCGCACTCGGCGCCGGAAAACACGTTCTGGTGGAGAAGCCGCTGGCCACAACCGTAGCGGACGTCGATCGCATCGCCGAAGTCGCCGTGCGCAGCGACCTAGTTGCGATGGTCGGCCACACCTTCCTCTACAACTCCTCCGTCCGCTACCTGCGCAAGATGATCGCTAACGGTGATCTTGGCGAGATCCGCTACCTCTACAGCCAACGACTGAACCTGGGCCGCATCCGCTCGGACATCGATGCCCTGTGGAACCTCGCCCCGCATGACGTGAGCGTGGCCCAGTACCTCCTCGGCGACCCCGATCCAGTCGACGTTCGCAGCTTTGGCGTCGACTATCTCCAGCCCGGCGTGAACGACGTCTCTTTCATGGACATCGTCTACCCGAACAAGGTGCTCGCACACATCCACGTCTCCTGGCTCGATCCGCACAAGGTGCGCAAGTTGACCGTTGTCGGCTCGCGCAAGATGGTGGTCTACGACGATGTTGCCGAAAATAAGATCGCGATCTTCGACAAGGGGATCGATTGCGTCGAGAACCTCGAGGACCGGATGGACTACGACGATCCGCCCTTTCCGACCTTCAAGTACCGCTCCGGTGACATCATGCTGCCGAAGATTGCTGCGGTAGAGCCGCTTCGCGCTGAGATCAGCCACTTCGCTGAGTGCATCGAACGGGGAGAACCTTGTCTGACTGGACCTGTTCACGCCCGCAAGGTCGTCCAGATCCTCGCCGAGCCAGCGGCGGTCCCTGTGTTCTGAAATCCGCAATGGCAACTCCTCGGATCCTGCGATCACAGATCGTCGACGTCAGCTTCGGAGAGGACGTCTCCGCCGTTGAGCCGTCTAAGCTCCACGGGTGCGGGATTGGCGCCCCGCCTTTCGTTGGCCCGGTCGTCCACAGGCACAGGTACATGCTGATTGCCCCCCGCCTCCGC
>JACNJP010000166.1:9655-10210 GCA_014382465.1 Planctomycetota bacterium | reverse complement strand
CGTGGTGGACCGGGTAGAGGCCGGTCAGGATCGAGGCGTGCGACGGCAGGGTGCTCGGGGCGACGGCGGCGCAGTCCTCGAAGAGCACCCCCTCGGCGGCCAGGCGGTCGAGGTGCGGCGTGCTGGCGGCGGCGTGGCCGTAGGCGCCGACGCGGTCGGCCCGGGTGGTGTCGAAGGTCACCAGCAGCAGGTTGCGGCAGCCGGGGTCGGCCTCGGGCGGGCGGTCTCCGCAGGCGGCGGCTGACATGCCGAGCAGCAGCGCGGCCAGGGGCCGGCGGAGCTTCGAGGGGCGGCCAGGCATGAGCCGACCGATTCTAGGGCGGCCGCGACGCTGGCCAGGAAGGCGGGGCTTTGCGGCCGGCGGGGTCGCCTCCCTGTCCGATATTGGCGCTCCATGTCCCCCCGCCTCCCCTCCTGGTTCCCGCTCTTCCTCGCCTCCGCCGCCGCCGCGCCGCGTGCCGCGCCTGACGCCCGCCTCCGCCTGCCCGCTGCGCGGGCGGAGGCCCCCCCCCTCCGCCCGCCGGGGCTGCCGCGTCGCGCTCCCCCTCCCCCCCC
>JACNJP010000166.1:0-9645 GCA_014382465.1 Planctomycetota bacterium | reverse complement strand
CTCCACCACCACCTCCACTGTCCCCGGAGTCAAGACGTTACCGTCCTAGCCGGAGACGGCCGGGATTGCGGGAGGCGGCAGAGCGTGCGCGGCCCGTTCCTAGGCCGGCCGCGCCGGCGGCCAGGAAGGCGAAGATGGGCGGCGGGAGGGGGCGTTCCCCGGCCTAACATGGGCGCTCGATGTCCCCCCGCCTCCACTCCTGGTTCGCGCTCTTCCTCGCCGCCGCCGCCGCCGCGCCGCTGGCCGCGCAGGACGCCGAGTTCCGCCGCCCCGTGGCGCGGCCGAACGCCACCCTCTTCAGCCCGCTGGACCTGCCGCGGCCCGACCGCCTGCGCAACGGCGCCGGCGCGCCCGGCCCCGACTACTGGCAGCAGAAGGTCGACTACAAGATCCAGGCCTCGCTGGATCCGGCGACGAGGCTGGTGGCCGGCAAGGCCCACGTCAGCTACCTCAACGCCTCGCCCGACGCCCTGCCCTACCTGTGGCTCAACCTGGAGCAGAACGCCTTCCGCCAGGACAGCATCGCCGCCGGGGTCGGTGGGCGGACCGCGATCGGCATGCGCCACGCCGAGGGCGGCGGCTACGGCATCCGTGAGGTCTCGGCGCGCGGCAAGCGGCTCGATTTCCAGGTCTACGACACGCTGGGGCGGATCGACCTGCCGAAGCCGGTGGCGCCCAACGGCGGCGTCTTCGAGTTCGACATCGAGTGGGACTTCGTCATCCCGGAGACGGTGTTCCGGCGCTTCGGCATCGAGAAGGTCGCCCAGGGCACCAGCTTCGAGGTCGCGCAGTGGTTCCCGGCGGTGGCGGTCTACGACGACGTCCACGGCTGGAACACGCTGCCGTACATCGGCACCGGCGAGTTCTACAGCAATTTCGGCGACTACGAGGTCGAGCTGACGGCGCCGCCCGAATTCGTGGTGGTGTGCACCGGCGAGCTGCAGAACCCCAAGGAGGTGTTCACCAACGAGCAGGCGGCGCGGCTGAGGAAAGCCCGAAAGAGCAAGAAGACCGTCATGATCATCGCGCCGGAGGAGGTCGGCGGACCCAACAGCCGGCCGAACGGCAAGTCCCTGACCTGGAAGTTCAAGGCCGAGATGGTGCGCACGGTGGCGTGGGCGGCCTCGGACGCCTTCATCCTGGACGCCGCCGGGCTGGACGGCGTGCTGATCCAGTCGGCCTATCCGAAGGAGGCGCTCGAGTTCTGGAAGGACTCGACGCAGATGCTGCGCACCGCGATCGACGGCTACAACCGGCGCTGGTTCAAGTACCCCTACCCGGTGGCGACCAACGTCAGCGGCGCCGAGGGCGGCATGGAGTACCCGATGATCATCTTCTGCCGCGGCCGGCGCAGCGAGGAGGGGCTCTACGGGGTCACGGCGCACGAGATCGGCCACAACTGGTTTCCGATGGTGGTGAACACCGACGAGCGGCGGCACGCCTGGATGGACGAGGGCTTCAACACCTTCATCAACTACTACTCGGCGGCCGACTGGTTCGACGACCCGCAGAGCGGGCGGGCGCATCCGGCGAGCTTCGCCGGGGCAATGCGCGGCGCGCGGCAGCTGCCGATCGAGACGCCGGCCGACCACTTCTCGGGCGGGCTGCTGGGGCAGACCGAGTACGCCAAGACCGGCGTCGGGCTGGTGATGCTGCGGGAGTCGATCCTGGGGCCCGAGCGCTTCGACTTCGCCTTCCGAACCTACATCGACCGATGGGCCTTCAAGTCGCCGCGGCCGGCCGACTTCTTCCGCTGCATGGAGGACGCCGCCGGGGTCGACCTGGCGTGGTTCTGGCGCGGCTGGTTCCTGGAAACCGGCACGATCGACCTGGAAGTGACCGGGGTCGACCAGCCGGAGGAAGACCAGCCGGCCAAGATCACCTTCCGCAGCCTGGGAGAGCTGGTCATGCCCTTGCGATTCCGGGTCGGGTTCGAAGACGGCACGACTCAGGACTACGATCTGCCGGTGGAGATCTGGTTCGCCTCCGACCGCATCGTCGAGAAGATCCCAGGCGACCGGCGCATCGCGTCGGTCCTGGTCGACTGGAAGGAGGAGTTCCCCGACCTCAACCGCGACAACAACGAATGGCTGGCTGAAGAAGAGGGGTCAGACATCGATTGAAATCCGAGGTACGACATCGAATATCAATCGATGTCTGACCCCAATTGGAGTACCCAATGATCCGATACGCTCTGCTCGTGGCGCTGGCGGGCGCCTTGCTCCCGGTGCAGGACCCCGGTCCGGTCGGCTACGACGACACGCCCTTCTTGCCGGGCGGCAAGTGGCGGGTCCACGACAAGAACCGGCCGGTGCCGGCCGTGGTGACGCCGGGGTCCGGCGCCAATCTCCACTCCCCGCCGCCGTCGGACGCGGTGGTGCTCTACGACGGCAGCGGCTTCGATGCCTGGGACAAGGCTTGGAAGCAGGTCGAGGGCGGCGCAATGGAGGTCGGCGGCGGGGACATCGCCACCAAGCGGCCCTTCGGCGACTGCCAGCTCCACCTCGAGTGGCGGTCGCCGGTGATGGCGGACAAGACCAGCCAGAGCAAGGGCAACAGCGGCGTCTTCCTGATGGACCGCTACGAAATCCAGGTCCTCGACAGCTACCAGAACCGCACCTACGCCGACGGCCAGGCCGCCGCCATGTACGGCCTCAAGCCGCCCGACGTCAACGCCTGCCGTCCGCCCGGCGAGTGGCAGAGCTACGACATCAGCTTCCGCGCGCCGCGCTTCGCCGCCGACGGGTCGGTCGAGTCCCCCGCCCGCGTCACCGTCCTCCACAACGGCGTGCTGGTGCACCACGACGAGCCCTTCCTCGGCCCCACCGCCCACCGCAGCCTGCCCGAGTACGCGCCCCACGGTCCGGCTCCCGTCCGCCTCCAGGATCACGGCGACCCGGTCCAGTTCCGCAACGTCTGGATCCGGCCGCTCTAATCCCTCCCTTACTCGAACGACGGCTGTCCGAGTAGAGAGCCGCGGGCCGCGGCGGAGTCCCTAGCACCGAGCCTCCCGCCGCGGCCACGCAGCTCAGACGACGCCTTGATCCATCATTGCGTTGCCCAGCTTGAGGAAGGCGGCGATGTCGGCTCCCTTGGCGTAGTCGCCGGGCCAGCCGTAGGCCTCCGCGGCCTCCAGGCTGAGCTTGTGGATGCTCGACATGGTCTCCTTGAGGCGGCGGTCGACTTCCTCACGGGTCCACTGGCACCGGGAACCGTTCTGCGCCATCTCCAGTCCAGAGACCGCGACGCCGCCGGCGTTCGCCGCCTTGCCCGGGGCGAACATCACACCATGCTCGCGCAGGTAGCGGATGGCGTCGCTGGAGCACGGCAAGTTGGCCCCCTCCGCTACGCACAGGCAGCCGGCGTCGACCAGGTTCCTGGCGTCGGCGAGGTCGATCTCTCCTTGGGTCGCCGTAGGCAGGGCGACGTCGCAAGGGACGGCCCAGGGCCGGCCGGGCTCGTAGAGGACGCGGTACTCCTCGGCGTATTCCCGCACGCTTCCCCGGCGCTTGAACCAGAGATCGTGGACGAAGCGCAGCTTGTCGCCGCGGATGCCGTCGGGATCGTGGATGTGGCCGTCCTCGTCGGCGATCGTGACCACGCTCGCGCCCAAGGAATTCAGCTTCTCAAGGGCGTAGAAGCCGACGTTCCCGAACCCGGACAGCGCCACCACCTTGCCCTCGAAGCTGAGGCCGCGGGTGGCCAGCGCCTCCGCGGTGAAGTACACCAGACCGTAGCCCGTCGCCTGGGGCCTGATCTGGCTCCCGCCCCAGCCCAGGCCCTTGCCGGTCAGCGAGCCCTCGAAACGGTTGACGAGGCGCTTGTACTGGCCGAACAGGAAGCCGATCTCCCGAGCCCCGACGCCGATGTCGCCGGCCGGCACATCGGTCGACGGACCGATGTGCCGGAACAGTTCGGCCATGAAGCTCTGGCAGAAGCGCATCACCTCGCCGTCGGAGCATCCACGCGGCTGGAAGTCCGCCCCGCCCTTGGCGCCGCCCAGGCTCAAGCCCGTGAGGGCGTTCTTCAACCCCTGCTCGAAGGCCAGCGCCTTGATGATGCTCAGGTTCACCGACGGGTGGAACCGCAGCCCGCCCTTGTAGGGGCCGAGCGCGCTGTTGAATTCCACGCGGAAGCCGCGGTTCACCCGGACCGCCCCGGAGTCGTCAGTCCAAGGCACCCGGAACATGATCTGGCGTTCGGGCTCGGCCATCCGCTGCAGGATGTTCGCGGCCAAGAACTCAGGGTGCCGGTCGAGGACCGGTTGGATGTTCTCCCAGGCCTCGGCCACCGCTGATAGGAACTCGGGCTCGCCTTGGTTCCGGCCCGAGAGCCCGTCGTCGACTCGGCTCCGGAGCGCCAGGCTCACCGATACTCCTCACAGAACCAGACGCCGGCGGGGGCCTTGGGGAGCTTGCAGAACTCCCTCTCATCGCAGTTCACGCAAAGGCCGCGGAGCGGCCGGTCCTCGCCGCCGTTCGAGCGCTTCAACGCCGGCGCCTTGGGATCGGGCTTGGAGGGTCTGGCGGTCGGTTTCGATTCGGAGGTCTTCATCGTCATCACCTGGTTGGGTTGACTGGACGACCTCCTGGATGCACGAATCGTGCCATGCAGGCCAACTTGGCTTTATAAAATCCAAAACCATTAACTTATTATCTTTAAAAGCCTTACGGCCACGTTTAGGAACTGGGCGAGGGGCCGACGAGACACCCAGGGTGGGGCGTTACGGCTCAGTGGGTAAATTCGCCCCAGTCAAGGAGTCCCTTCCCAGGACCGCAAACGCTGCCGCAAGGTCTTGCGATCGATCCCGAGAATCAAGGCGGCCTGGACCTTGTTGCCGCCGGTCATGGCGAGCACGCGCTCGATGTGCTCCCGCTCCACCTCCTGGAGGGTCCGCCTGACCTTGACCTTCCTGGGCGCCTGGAAACGCATGAGCTTGGGTAGGTCCGGGACGTCGATCGGGTCATGCTCGGTCATGACCACCAGGCGGTGCACGACGTTCTGCAATTCCCGCACGTTCCCGGGCCAGGAGTAGGACTGCAGAACCCGCAGGGCGCTCGCGGAGAACAGCGGCGGCTGCCGGCGGCTCTCCTCGGCGAAGCGCTGGACGAAGTGCCGGACCAGCAGCGGAATGTCCTCGGCCCGATCTCGCAGCGGAGGCACTGAGATCGGCAGGACGTTCAACCGGAAGTACAGATCCTCGCGGAAGTCGCCCGCCTTCACCAGGGACCAGAGATCCAGGTTGGTGGCGCTCAGGATCCGGACGTCCACCGCGTGCGAACGGGTGTCGCCGACCATGGTGACCTCGCGCTCCTGCAGGACGCGCAGCAGCTTGGCCTGCATCGGGCCGCTCATGCTGGCGACCTCATCGAGGAACAGAGTGCCGCCGTCGCTGGTCTGGAAGAAGCCCGCGCGGCTCTCATCGGCGCCCGAGAAGGCGCCCTTGACGTGGCCGAACAAGGAGCTCTCGAGCAGGGCCTCGGGAATCCCCGCCGTGTTCACCGGCACGAAGGGCGCCGACGCCCGACCGCTCGAGTAGTGGATCGCGCGCGCGACGAGCTCCTTGCCGGTACCGCTCTCCCCGGTGATGAGGACCGTTGCGGAGCTCCTCGCCGCCCGCTCGATGCACTGGACCAGGTCGGCCACCTGGGTGGAGTCCCCCAAAATCTTGTAGCGGGCGCCCGATAGCCCGATGAGGGAGGAGCGGCCGGACCGCCGCGACCTCATCGTCACCTGGACCCGCTCGACCGCCGCGAGGAGCTCCTCGTCGGTGAAGGGCTTGGCCAGGTACTCCTCCGCGCCCAGCTTCACCGCCTTGACCGCGCCGTCGATCGAAGCGTAGCCGGTGATGACGATCACCGCGGTCTCAGGCAGGTTCTCCCGGACGTGCCGCACGAGGTCGATCCCGGACACCGCCGGCATCTGGATGTCGGTGACGACCAAGTCGACGGGGAAGCGCTCGAGGCAGTCGATGGCCTCTGCGACCCCGGTGGCCGTGAACACCTCGAAGCCGGCGCCGCGCAGATTGCGCTCCAGCACCTCCAAGGTGGGCGCGGCATCGTCGACGACCAGGACCGTCTCGACTCCGGCGGAGGACACCGCCATCACAGGGCCTCCTCGCCGGGTTCGGCGGCCGCGACCGGGAGCCTGACCTCGAAGGTGGATCCGAAGCCAGGTTTGCTGTCGACCCGGATCGTGCCGCGGTGGGCGGTGATGATCCCGTGAACGATCGCCAGCCCCAATCCCGTGCCTTGTTGCTCGCCGTCCTGGGCGGTGAAGAAGGGCAGAAAGATCCTTTCGCGCACCTTACGCTCCATACCCACTCCGGTGTCGATGATTCGGAGTATGACGACATCCTCCCGCGTCTCGGTCGCCACGGTCAGCGTCCCGCCCTTCCTCATGGCCTGGAAGGCATTCACGACCAGATTCACGATGACCTGGTTGAGCTGGATCGGATCGATCAAGATCGCAGGAAGCCCTGGCCCCAAGTGAAGGTCGACCTCCAGGTCCTGCGCTGCCGCGCGACGCTCGAAGAGCCGCAAGACCTCCTCGACGACTCCGTTCATATCTACCCGCTGGGCGGAGGAGGGCTGCTGCCGGGCGAAGACCAGCAGCCTGCGGACGATCTCCCGCGCCTGGAGGGAGGCGGCGACGACCTTCTGCAAGTCGGCCTGGACGCTCTCCGAGAGGCCTTCGACCTTCTGCGCGAGCTGGGTGAAGCCGAGGATCGCCCCCAGGGGCTCGTTGATCTCGTGGGCCACGCTCGCCGCCATCGAGCCAATCGTCGCCAGCCTGTCGGCGTGATGGAGCTGCTGCTGGAGCCTGGCGCGCGCATCCTCGGCTTCCCGGCGGGCGACGAGCTGGCCGATCTCCCGCGCCACTGCCTCCAACAGGTGTTCCTCCTCGGGAAGGAACACGTCCTTGCCCGGTTCGAGGTCGAGATGGCCGTAGCCGATCGCCACCTGGCCGCGGTTGATGCCGCTCACCTCGAGGATGACGCTCAGGTCAGGGCCTTCGATCTCCTCCACCCCGGCGTGGAAGCGAACTCCGTCCAACACGATGGTCGCCGCAGCGACATCGGCGTGGAGCAGGGCGGGCGGCAGAAGCTGAACCACGTCGCGGAGCATGGACGCCACCGACTCATCCGCACGGGCGGCGATCTTGGCGACCTGATACAGGCAGGTGAGCTCCTTCACGCGCTCTCGCAGTGCCAATTCCAGAACGCGCTTCATGCCGAACCTCGCTTCGGTGCTGATCGTCCGGCCCGCCAAGGACGCCCTGGCCGCCGTTCCAGCACCATCATGACTCCCCGCGAGGCTTCCCGCCCCAGTCCCTAGCCATTTCTTCCGGGCCGCCGTCCAACGCAGCCTCGCCAGGGGTCAGACGTCGATTGATATTGGGGGTCGTACCCCTCAATTCTATTGACGTACGACCCCTAATCGGCGGTGAAGCTGCGGTGGCAGAGGCGGAGCCAGCGCTTGGTGGTGATGAAGTTCCAGGACCAGGTGGCCCATTCCTCGGGCAGGCCGGCGTCGCCGCACTCGAGCTCGGTCATGCCTTGCTCGATGCGCTCCCGGACGAGGGCGGTGGTGGTCTCGAGCATGCGCAGGGTTTGGCGCAGGTCGTCCTTGGTGGACAGGGGGCCGTGGCCGGGGATGAGCTTGGCGTCGTCGGGCAGCATCTCGAGCAGCCGCCGGGTGTTCTCGACGAAGCCGGCGACGTCGCCGCCGCTGTCGAGGTCGATGTAGGGGAAGCGGCCGGAGAAGAAGTGGTCGCCGAGGTGGACCACCTTGGAGTCCTTGAACCAGACGATCGAGTCGCCGTCGGTGTGGCCCGGACCGAGGGCGTAGACCTCGATCTCCTCGCCGTTGAAGTGCAGGGTGACGCGGTCGTCGTAGGTCAGCACCGGCAGCGCCGCCTTCTCGGCCGGCGGCGTGCGGCCGTCGCCGGCCAGCAGGCGCTTGCGGACGTTGTCCTGCGCCAGGATGGTGGCCGCGCCGCCGAACTCCAGGTTGCCGCCGGTGTGGTCGCCGTGCCAGTGGGTGTTCACAAGGAAGCGCGGCGCGCCGGCGCCGATCGCCTCCATCTGCTCGCGGATCGCCGGGGCGAAGCGGGCGAACTGGTCGTCGATCATCAGCACGCCGTCGACGCCGACCGAGACGCCGATGTTCCCCGCGACGCCCGAGTCGATCATGTGGACGCTCCCGGCGACGGCGGTGGTCTTGAATTCGGGCTCCTGGTCCTGCAGCGCCGTGGCGGCCAGCCCGGCTGCGAGTCCAAGAAAAGCGGTGACGGCGATTCCCTTCATGCCCCCAGCCTAACGCCGCTATCGTCTGCGCTCGTGGGCTCCCCCCTCCTCGACCGCAGCCGCCACCTGGCCGCCGCCGCCGGCCGCGGCGCTCCCTGGGACCTGCTGGTGATCGGCGGCGGCGCCACCGGCGCCGGCGTCGCCGTCGATGCCGCCGCCCGCGGCTACTCCACCCTGCTGCTCGAGGGCGCCGACTTCGGCTCCGGCACCTCCAGCCGCAGCACCAAGCTGGTCCACGGCGGCGTCCGCTACCTGCAGCAGGGCAACGTCTCGCTGGTGGTCGAGGCGCTGCACGAGCGCGGCCGGCTGCGGCGCAACGCCCCGCACCTGGTCCGCGACCTGCGCTTCGTAGTGCCCAACTACGAGTGGTGGGAGGCGCCCTGGTATGGCATCGGCCTCAAGGTCTACGACCTGCTGGCGGGCCGCTACGGCTTCGGCTCGTCGAAGCTCCTGTCGCGCGAACAGGTGCTCGAGGCCATCCCCACGCTCGAGCGCGACGGCCTGCGCGGCGGCGTCAGCTACCACGACGGCCAGTTCGACGACGCCCGGCTTCTGATCAATCTGGTGCAGACCGCCGCCGAGCAGGGCGCGACGGTGCTCAACCACGCGCCGGTGACCGGGCTGCTCAAGGGCAGCGACGGCCTGGTCCGCGGCGCCGTCTTCCGCGACCAGGAGGGCGGCGCCGAGCACCAGGTCCGCGCCCGCGCCGTGGTCAACGCCACCGGCCCCTTCGTCGACGGCGTGCGCCGGCTGGACGACCCCGCCGCCGCGCCGCTGATCGCGCCCAGCCAGGGCGTCCACCTGGTGCTCGACCGCGGCTTCCTGCCCGGCGACACCGCGATCATGGTGCCGCGCACGCGCGACAAGCGGGTCATGTTCGCCATCCCGTGGCGCGGCCGCACCCTGCTCGGCACCACCGACACCGCCATCGAGGAGCTGCTGCTGGAGCCGCGGGCGCAGGAGGATGAGGTCGACTTCCTGCTCGGGACCGCCGCCGACTACCTGACCCGCGACCCCTCGCGCGCCGACGTCCTGGCCCTGTTCACCGGCATCCGCCCGCTGGTCCGGGCCGGCGGCGCCGGCAGCACCGCGGCGCTGTCGCGCGACCACACCGTGCTGACCTCCGACTCCGGCCTGATCACGGTCTGCGGCGGCAAGTGGACCACCTACCGCAAGATGGCCGAGGACGTGGTCGAGGTCGCCGCCGCGGTCGCCGGCCTCGAGGAGCGCGACTGCCCGACGCGCGAGCTGCGCGTCCACGGCTGGCGCGAGCCGCAGCCCGACGACCCGCCGCTGACCGACGCCGACCCGCTGCCCGAGTACGGCGCCGACGAGGC
>JACNJP010000253.1 GCA_014382465.1 Planctomycetota bacterium | reverse complement strand
CGCCGAGGACGTGCGATCCGCCCGGCGGCACGACCACGAAGTCGAAGTTGCCGCCGGAGCGGTCGTAGGAGGATTCGCGGCGGCGCCGCGCGTTGCGCAGTCGGGACAGCTCTTCGAGGGCCATGGTGCGCAGAGCCTATAGCCGCTACCCTGCTGCCTCCTACCATGATCGCCTGCCTCGGCCCGCTGCTCCTGCTGTTCCCCGGGCCGGTCGCTTGCCCAGGCAGCGGAGCGGACGCCGGGTCGGCCGCCCTCCGGCCCCAGGAGCCGGCTGCCGCGATCAGCCAGGAGACCTCTGCCGGGCTGCGCGAGCGGCTGGCCGCGATCCGCGGCGAGATCACATCCCTCGAGGCTTCCAGCGCGCCGGACGAAGACTTCCTGAAGGTCCTGCGTCCGCTGGCGGAGTCCATCGACAGCCTTCTGGACCTGCGCGAGCGGTCGGCCCAGACCCCCGCGGCCGAGAGCCTGGCCGCCCTCGTCAGCGAGGCCCAGCGGCGGCGTGACGACGCCCGGACGGCCCTGCTGGCGCTGAACCCGGAGAGCGTGCCGCTGCGCCTCCGCCAAGTCCCTCGCTCCGATGGCGCGCCGGGCGAGCCCGGCACCGAGGACCTGCGCGCCGCCGTGACCGCCCTCTATGATCTGCCGCGGCAGGCCGCCCGCGAGCGGTCGCGGGAGCGCTCCCGCGAGGTCGAGCGGCTGTCGGACGAGCTGGCGGCGACCGCCCTGGAGCTGACCCGCGCCAGCGGCGATCTCGAAGAGGCCGACCTCCACTTCTCGGCCCTGCGCCAAGAGAGCCCGGCGGAAGCCGAGGACCCGCGGGCCCAGCGGCTGCAGCGGCTTCGGCAGGAAGCGGCGGAGCGCCAGCTGGACCTGGGCCAGGCGCGGGTCCTGAGCCTGCAGCTCTCCCAGGGCTGGCTGACGTCCCGCCTCGAGGCCGCCCGCCTCGACGACGACGCCGGGCGACTCGAGCACCAGCGCCTGCAGACCCTGGCGTCCACTGCGCAGGTCTATCTGCGGGAGCAGTTGGTGCGGGACCGGAGCGCCTTGCGCACCGAGCTGGGCCGCCTCGAATCCCTGCTGGGCGGCGCTCCGCCTGCCTACGACCGGATCTGGTTCGAGGCCCGTCGGGACTGGCTGCGGGCCAACCAGCGCTACTTCGACCTGCTCGACCGCAAGGCGGCGCTCGAAGCCCGCCGCGAGCGGCTCCAGCAGCAGGAGCAGGACCTGAGCGATGAATCCTCCCGCTTCCGCGCCGCCTACCGCCGCGACGGCAAGGCGCCGTCGATCGAGGTGGTGGCCGAGGAGATCCGGCTGCTGCAGGCCGCGACCGACCTGCGGAGCTACCGCCGGGAGCTGGCCGAGCTCCAGGCCGAGCAGTCCTGGGCCTCCGCGCAGCTCGCCACGGCGCTGCTGGCGCCCGCCGACCTGGACCAGGGCTTCGACGAGCGGGAGGCGGAGGCGGAGCTCGTCTTCCGCGCCGGCGACGTCGGGGAGATGGCCGGGGCGGCCCTCGATTGGGCCCAGGAGAGCCTGCGCTGGACCCGCCTGCGCCAGGATCACCAGGACCTCACCCGCCGCAAGGCCGAGCTCCTGCAGGGCCACGCGGCGCTGGCGGCGGAGCTGACCGAGCAGCGCCGGAGGGTGCGCGTGGAGCGGACCGCGATCCTGGAGCTGCTGCGGCGCGAGAACCTGTTCCTGAGGGCGAAAAGCAGCATCGACCTCGACGGGCTGCGCCGCGGCGGCTCGGATCTGGCGAAGCTGCCGGCGTGGCTGGTCGGCGCCGCCGGCGGCGTGGCCGCCTGGGCCGGCGGCGAGGGCCGGACCTGGCCGGTGATCGGCATGCTGGCGATCCTGGCCGCGGTGGTCGGGATGCTGTTCCCGCTGCGCCGGTGGTGGGGCAAGCGCATCCGCGCCGCCGCCGCCGAGGCCGCCGAGAACGTCGAGGCGCGCAACGCGGTGGCCCTGGCCTTCCTGCTGCGGGCGGGGGTGACGGCGCTGGTCCTGGCCGGGCTGCCGTGGCTCGCCGGGCGCTTGCTGCCGGACCTGTCGTCCGACATGCACCGCCTGCTCGAGAGCCTGGGCGTGCTGGCCGGAACCCTGTGGTTCGCCAAGCGGCTCAACACCGAGCTGTTCCGGCCGACGCCGCGGTCGCGCGCGGTGCTGCCGATGCAGCCGCGGCTGGCGGCCGCCGCCTACCGCGCGGTGGCCTTCCTGCTGCTGTTCTCGGCCGTGGTGCTGCCGGTGCGGCTGGCGCTGTCGTCCTTCGGCTACCAGAACGCGGCGGTGGTCGAGTTCCTGCGGCACGCCTTCCACCTGGCGGTCGGCCTGGTGGCCTTCGACCTGCTGTGGCGCCGCCGCCTGATCGCCCGGCTCGAGCTGGGATCCGACCGGCCGGCGTCGCGGCTGCTGATGCGGCTGGTGCGGCTGCTCAACCCGCTGCTGGCGCTGCTGGTGCCGGTGCTGGTGGTGCTGGACCTGCTGCGCTTCGACATCCTGGTCGAGCTGCTCTCGCGCACCGGCCTGGTGCTGCTCGGCGCGCTGCTGGGCGGCTCCCTGCTCTACCACGGCGCCAACTACCTGATCGGGCGGAGGCTGCGCCAGGCGGCCGAGGAGCGGCACGAGGAGACCGGCGAGTCCGAGGCCCACCAGGCGCGCCTGGCGATCGGCCGGGCGGCGATGCTGGTCCTGGTGGTGGTGGGCGGCGGCTGGATCATGAGCGCCGCCGGCTGGCTCGACCTGACGGCGGTGCGCGGCTTCCTCGACGTGCCGCTGCCCTTCCAGGGGCTGGAGCTCGAAGCACGCATCACCTGGTGGGACCTGCTGGCGGCCGGCTTCGGCCTGTGGTTCGGCGTCCAGGTCGCCCGCTACCTGCGGATGCTCCTGGGAGCCCTGCTGCTGCCGCAGACGCGCCTGGACGAGGGGCTGCAGTACACGATCACCAAGATCACCGGCTACATCGTGGTCGGCATGGCCTTCTACCTGTCGATGACGCGGGTGTTCTCGTTCCAGAGCCTCGGCTACGTCATCGCCGCGCTGTCGGTCGGCATCGGCTTCGGCCTGCAGGAGGTGGTCTCGAACTTCGTCAGCGGCCTGATCCTGCTGTTCGAGCGGCCGCTGAAGGTGGGGGACACGGTGCGCGTCGGCGAGACCGAGGGCGAGGTCGAGCGGATCAACATCCGCGCCACCACCGTGCGCTCGCAGAACAACATCTTCATCCTGGTGCCGAACAAGGACCTGATCACCCAGAACGTGATCAACTACACCCACTTCGACCCGCGCCTGCGGCTGGTGCTGAAGGTCGGGGTGGCCTACGGCAGCGACACCGGGCTGGTCGAGCGGCTGCTGCTCGAGGCGGCCCGCGAGCACCCCCGGGTGCTGAAGCGGCCGCCGCCGGAGGTGCTGTTCCAGGGCTTCGGAGACAGCTCGCTCGACTTCGAGCTGCGGGCCTGGGTCGGCCGCCCGGCCTACCGCTTCACCTGCCGCAGCGAGCTCAACTTCGCCATCGACCGCGTTTTCCGCGACAACGGGGTCACCATCCCCTTCCCGCAGCGCGACCTCCACCTGAAGACCGTCGACGGCGAGGCGGTGATCCGCCACCGCGCCGACTGATCCCGTCATGGCCGCGCCGGACCGCCAGCCCCTCTGGTACACCTTCGGCAACCACATGCACTGGGTGGACATGGAGTGGCTGTGGGGCGCCGAGGTGCTGCCGGGCTCGGTGCGCGACATGCTGCGCTTCTGCCGCGAGGCGGGGGTGGCCGGCAACGTCAACTTCGACGGCGTCGGCTACGAGCGCATGGCCGCCCATCACCCGGCGGCGCTGGCCGAGCTGCGGGCGGCGGTGGCGGCCGGGACGGTCGAGGTGGTCGGCGCCAGCTACGGCCAGCCCTACGGCCTGTTCCAGGGCGGCGAGTCGAACGTTCGCCAGCGGGTCTACGGGGTGCGCGCGGTGCAGCGGCTGCTCGGCGTGCGGCCGCGGGCCTTCTGGGAGGAGGAGTTCGACTTCTTCCCGCAGCTGCCGCAGCTCCTGCGCGGCTGCGGCTACCGGTCGGCCTGCCTGTTCTTCCAGTGGACCTGGCACACCCCCGAGCTGCCGCGCGAGGCCTGCTCGCTGATCGAATGGGAGGGGATCGACGGCTCGCGGCTGCCGACGCTGCCGCGCAACCCCCTCAACCTGCACCAGTGGCCGGAGGACTTCGAGGCCGTGCTGGCGGACGCCGCGGCGACGCCGATGACCGCGCCGGCCCTGGTGCAGTGGCTCGAGCTGATGCCCTCTCCCGACTGGATGTGCCGCAGCGAGCTGCTGCTGCCGAAGCTGCGCGAGCTGGCCGCCGACCCGCGCTTCGAGCTGCGGCCGCGCGCGCTGTCGGCGCTGACGGCCGAGCTGGCGGCGGAGCACGCCGCCGCCGGCCAGGCGCCGCCGGTCCGGCGCTACCGGCTCGACGACACCTGGCACGGCATGAGCCTGGGCAAGAACGGCGACGCCGTGCCGCGCGCCAGCCGCGCCGCCGAGGGCGAGCTGCTGGCCGCCGAGAGCCTGTCGGCGCTGGCCTCGCTGCTCGGCCGGCCCTACCCGAATTGGGACGTCCACCCCGCCTGGGAGCTGGAGGAGGCCTGGCGCGAGCTGCTCACCGCCCAGCACCACGACAACCACGAGTGCGAGGGCCTGTGCGGCTTCGTCGGCCACGAGCAGTTCCGCCGGGCCGCGGCGATGGCCCGCCAGGTCCACCAGCGGACCGCCCGCCACCTGGCCTGGCGCGCCGGCGGCGGCGCGCGTCGCCTGGTGCACAACCGCTTCGGCTGGACCCGGGACGTCGTGGTGCAGGCGGGGAGCGGCGCGCCCCGCGTGGTGCCCGGGGTGCCGGCCTTCGGCTGCCGCGTGGTGGATCCGGACGACCCTCGAGAGCTCCTGACGGGGCCGGCCGAGCGCGCTCTCGGGGAACGAGCGCTGGCGGTCCGGCGCTCGGACGCCGAGGTGGAGATCGGCCGCGGCGACGGCTCGTGCCGCTTCCGCCACGCCCTGTTCCCCGACGGCGTGCTGGCGGCGGACGGCCTCGGCCTGAGCGCCGCCTCCGACCAGGGCCCGCTGCGCTCCGAGCGCCCGCGGCCCTGGCTGGGTTCCGCGCTCGGCGTCGGCCTGGGGTGGCAGCACGGCGCGGAGCGGGAGGGCGTCGCGACCCACTGGCTGGACCTCGACCTGCACCCGGTCCACCCCGCCCTGCGGGTCAGCCCGGGCATCGACCTGTCGCTGCTCGCGTCCGGCCAGGAGCCGTTCCGGCTCGCCTCCGGGCTGGGCGGCGGCCTGCGCCTGCGGATCGAGCCCGCCTTCGCGATCGGCCGGCTCCGGCGCGACTCGCCCTTCGCGGTGCACGACGCCGAGCCGTCCGGTCCCTGGCCGCGCAAGTACCCGAGCGGCGACTGGATGACCTCGGAGCAGTGGTTCGAGGAGGTCGAGGGCGCCTTCACCGGCCTCCACTTCATCGACCTGATCGAGGAGGGCGGCGCGCGCGGGCTGCTGATCGCGCACGACGGCTCGCAGCAGTTCTTCCGCGCCGGCGCCGGCGTCTCGGTGCAGCTGCTGACGCGTGATCCGTGGGACCAGAGCGAGGCCGGGACGGCGTTCCAGGGCTCCTTGTGGCTGCTGCCGCACGGCCCGATCGAGGGCGCCGAGGCCTACCGGCTGGCGCGCGAGCTCGCCGAGCCGCCGTCGCCGGCCGCCGGGGAAGCGCGCGGGCACATGACCCACGGCCCGCCGCCGGCGGGCGGCTTGCCGGCCGCCATCGCCGGTCCGGTGCTGCGCGGCGCGCCGGGGGTGGTGGCCACCGCCTTCCACCGCGAAGCCGCCGCGGCCGGCTCCGGCCTCCCGGCGTGGGCCGGTCACGGCATGGAGGCGCCCTTCGTGATGCGTTTCGTCGAGTACGACGGCGACGCGGCGGAGGCCGAGCTGCTGCTGCCCGGCGAGGTCGCTTCGGCCTGGCGCACCGACCTGCTCGGGGAGCGCTGCGAGGAGCTGCCGGTCTCGCCCGGGCGCCCGCCCGACGGGTCCGAGGCCGGCCAGTGGAGCGCCGTGCCGCTTCGCTTCCGGCCCCGCGAGGTGGTTACCGTGATGGCCGACCTCGTCGCCGGCCGCAAGCAGGACCGGGACCTGGACGCGCGGCGCGAGGTCTGGGCCCAGGTCCACCGCCGGAGCGGGGGACCGGTGTAGGACGGCGCCGAAAGCGCCGAGGAAGGAGCAGAGTGAGCCGCCCCGTCATCATCGTCGCCGGATCCGCGAACCTCGATCTGGTGGTGCGCGTGGCCCGCTTCCCGGCCCCTGGGGAGACGCTCGGCGGCGCCACCTTCGCCACCTATCCGGGCGGCAAGGGCGCCAACCAGGCGGTGGCCGCGGCGCGCCTCGGCGCCAAGGTGCGCTTCGTCGGGGCGGTCGGCGTCGACCCGCAGGGGGAGCAGCTGCGCGCCAGCCTGGAGCGGGAGCGGATCGACACCGGCGGCCTGGAAGCGGACCCCGAGCTGCCGACCGGCGTCGCCTCGATCGTGGTGCGCCGCGACGGGGAGAACCAGATCGTGGTGGCTCCGGGCGCCAACTCCTGCCTGTCGCCGGCGCGGGTGGAGGAGCGGCTGGACGGCGCCGACTCCCTGCTGCTGCAATTGGAGACGCCGCTGTCGGCGGTCATCGCCTCGGCGCGCGCCGCCCACCGCCGCGGCGTGCCGGTGGTGTTGAACGCCGCGCCGGCCAAGGACCTGCCCGACGAGCTGCTGCGGTGCTTGAGCGTCCTGGTCGTGAACCGGCTGGAGGCGGCCCAGCTGATCGGCGTCCCACTCGGCGGCCGGGGGCCGGATCCGGCCGAGCTCGCCGCCCGGCTGCGCCGCCGGGGCGCGGCGCAGGTGGTGATCACCCTCGGCCCGGAAGGCGCCCTGTGGGCCGACGGCGAGGGCGTCCTGCTGCAGCCCTCCTTCCACGTCGAGGCGGTCGACGCCACCGGCGCCGGCGACGCCTTCGTCGGCGCCCTGGCCACCTTGCTGGCGGAGGGCGCGCCGCCGAGCCAGGCGATGCGCTTCGCCTGCGCCGCCGCCTCCCTGGCCTGCGGGCTGCCGGGGGCCCAGGCCTCGCTGCCGCGGCGGGCGGCCGTGCTGCGGCGGATCAGCCCCCCGGCCGCGGGCTGACGCCGGCGGCCGCGGGCCGCGGGCCGCCGCGCCGCGCGGCCCGCGACAGGAAGACGGCGTTGGCGATCAGGATCAGGAGCGCGCCGGCTCCTTGGAGGGCGGAGATGGTGGCGCCGTCCTCGACGAAGATCTCCACCACCGCGGAGATCGCGGCCATCGCCAGGACGTCGATCACCAGCAGCGGCGGCAACCAGGCGCCGACCGTGGCCATGCCGAAGCCGGACAGCCGCCCGGCGGCGAGGCGGATCTGGGTCAGGGCGATGGCCGAGAGGACCGGACCGCCGAGCGCGCCGGCCAGGCTGAGGAAGGCGGAGAACTGGAACAAGCGCTCGCCCAGGGAGGGACCAGCGCCGGGCTCCTCGAGGCGGACGACGAGCCAACTAGGCACCGCGACGAGCACGAAGGAGGCCGACCACAGCAGCCCGAGGACGGCCTTCTTGCAAAGCCTCGGCTCGACCGGCTCGGCCGGTCCCGGGACCTGGAGGTCGGCGGCGTATGCCTCCGGCGAGCCGAGGGCGGTCAGCACCGCCTCGAGCTGCTCGAGGCCGCGGTCGCCGCCCGCGGCGCGCAGGGCGTCATCGATGTGCTCCTCGAGATCCTCGAGGATCGACTCGCGGTCGGCGGCGGGGACGTGGGCCAGGGCTTCGCCGACGGCGTGGGCGTAGGCTGCCATGCGGCGTTGGATGGCGCGGTCTTCGGTCATGACGGGTCTCTCTTCTCTTCGAGGGCGTCGACGCCTTCGTGCAGCAGTTGTTGGACGCCGCGGTGGAGGCGGCCCCATTCGCGGATCATCGACAGCAGGCGCTCTCGGCCGGCTTGCGTGAGCTGGAACCACTTGCGCGGCGGACCGCTCTCGGAGGGCTGGCGGTAAGTCGCCAGGCAGCCCTCGCGGTGCAGCCGCTGCAGGATCGGATAGACGGTTCCCTCGTTCATCGTCAGGCCGTCGACCTGCTTGAGCCGCTGCACGATCTGGTAGCCGTAGCCGTCCTCCTGGCTCAACACGACCAGGGTGCAGACCTCCAGCAAGCCCTTGCGGAGCTGGGTCAGCCAGCGCTGCTCGTCGGAGGAGTGGGTATCCGTCATCGAGCTATACCGTAATGAATAATAGAGGCCTTTCAAGGGGAAATCCCCCTGAGGCTTCCCGCCCGCCTCCCGCAGCCATCTGAAGGCCCGACGACGGGCTTGGAGTGAGCGCATAAGATCTTGAAGAAAATGGACTTATGTGAGTCCTTGGGAGGCGGTCGGGGTTGGCCGGGGGCCGGAACCGCGGAATACTGAGGCCCAGGCCATGATGCTCGCCCTCCTCCCCGCCCTCTGCCTGAGCTCCGTCGCGATGCCGCAGGACTACCCGTACCAGCCCGTCCCCTTCTCCAAGGTGCGCATCGAGGGCTCCTTCTGGAAGCCCCGCCTGGAGACCAACCGCCAGGTCACGGTGCCCTACGACTTCCAGAAGTGCGAGGAGACCGGGCGGCTGTCGAACTTCGCCAAGGCGGCCGGGCGCGTCGACGGCGGCTTCGAGGGAATCATCTACAACGACAGCGACGTCTTCAAGGTCATCGAAGGCGCCGCCTACACCTTGGCGACGGCGCCGGATCCGCAGCTCGACGCCTTCCTCGACGCCCTGATCGCCGACATCGCCGGCGCGCAGGAGGACGACGGCTACCTCTACACCGGCCGCAGCATCGATCCCGAGAATCCCGCGCCGGGCGCCGGCCCCGAGCGCTGGGCCTGGATCCACCGCGGCAGCCACGAGCTCTACAACATCGGCCACATGTACGAGGCGGCCGTGGCGCACTATGAAGCCACTGGCAAGCGCAGCCTGCTCGAGGTCGCCATCAAGAGCGCCGACCTCGTCGACCGCAGCTTCGGCTGGGACAAGCGCCGCGACGTGCCCGGCCACCAGGAGATCGAGATCGGGCTGGCGCGGCTCTATCGCGCCACCGGCGAGCCGCGCTACCTGGCCCTCGCCAAGTACTTCCTCGACCAGCGCGGCCGCGGCGAGGGGCGGCCCAACCCCGAGCACCTGCCCGAGTACCAGCAGGACCACCTGCCGGTGGTGGAGCAGTCGGAGGCGGTCGGCCACGCGGTCCGCGCCGGCTACATGTACAGCGGCATGGCCGACGTCGCAGCGCTCACCGGCGACCGCGACTACGTGGCCGCGATCGGGCGGATCTGGCATGACGTCGTCCAACGCAAGCTCTACCTCACCGGCGGCGTCGGCGCGCGCCACGCCGGCGAGGCCTTCGGCGACGCCTACGAGCTGCCCAACGCCTCGGCCTACAACGAGACCTGCGCCGCCATCGCCAACGCCATGTGGAACCACCGCATGTTCCTGCTGCACGGCGATTCGAAGTACCTCGACGTGCTCGAGCGCACGCTCTACAACGGCTTCCTGGCGGGGATCTCGCTGTCCGGCGACCGCTTCTTCTACCCCAACCCGCTGGCACGCCGGGGCGGCGGCGGCGGCCGCTCGGCCTGGTTCAACTGCTCCTGCTGCCCGGTCAACGTGGTGCGCTTCGTGCCCTCGATCGCCGGCTTCGCCTACGCCACCCGCGGGCGCTCGATCTACGCCAACCTCTACCTCGGCGGCGAGGCCGAGATCGCGCTCGGCGAGGACCGGATCCGCCTGTCGCAGCGCACCGAGTATCCGTGGGACGGCCGGGTCGTGCTCGAGGTGCAGCCGGCCGCCCCGACGCGCTTCGCCCTGCGCCTGCGCGTCCCCGGCTGGGCGCGCGGCGAAGCTCTGCCCGGCGGCCTCTACCGCTACGCCGACGGGCCGGCCGGCGGCTGGCGGGTGCTGCTGGACGGCCAGGAGGTCGCGGTCGAGCTCGCCGACGGCTTCGCCGTGCTCGAGCGCGAGTGGCGCGGCGGCGAGCAGGTGGTGCTCGAGCTCCCGATGCCGGTCCGCCGGGTCCTGGCCGACGAGCGCGTCGAGGACGACCGCGGCCGGGTGGCGGTCGAGCGCGGGCCGCTGGTCTACTGCGTCGAGGGCGTCGACCACGGCGGCAGCGTGCTGGACCTGTTCTTGCCCGACGGAGCCGAGCTCCGCAGCCAGCAGCGGCCGGAGCTGCTGGGCGGCGTCACCGTGCTGCGCGG
>JACNJP010000364.1:3365-10327 GCA_014382465.1 Planctomycetota bacterium | reverse complement strand
CGGGGCGGGGCGGCGATGGTCGTCGAGCGGGAGCTGGCGGCCGAAGCGGCGGGCTCAGACCCGGACCTCGACCAGCTCTGAGCTGCCCTCGGTCAGGCTGACCGGCTGGTCGACGGTGCGGCCGTCGTGGCTGACGCGGATGGTGTAGAAGCCCGGCCGGTGGGTGCCGAGGTCGATCTCCGGCTGGCCGAACATGCGCTGGAGCACCGCCCCGATGCCGGCCGTCCGGTCGTTGACCCGCTTGCCCTGGGCGTCGATCAGGGCGATGTCGGAGGGGCTGACCGGGTTGTTGGAGGCGTCCAAGACCCGGACCCGCAGGCGCACGCCGCGGGTCAGGACCACGCTGGTCTCGGCGACCTCGCCGGCCCGGACGACCACGCCGGTGACGGTGGTCTCGACCCACTCGCCGCCGCTGACGACGACGTCGTAGGTCCCCTCCTCGAGGCCGGTGATGACCGCCTCCTCCTGCCCGAAGGCCTGGTTTGGGCGACCGAACCTCCCGCCGCCGGGGCCGGCTTCGGGCTCCTCGGCGCCCTCGAGCCGGGCGGTGGCGGTGAACCAGGGGTTTCCGCCCGCGCCGCTCGGCAGCGTGGCGCGGACCCGGATCGAGCCGGCCACCGGCAGCTGCACCGTGGCGACCTCCTTCACCTCCCGCTCCATCAGCCGGAAGGTGTCGGTCTCGACCTTGCCGAGCGGGAGCTCCAGCTCCGGCTGGCCGCGCGGCCGCCACGGGGCGCTGGCCGAGACCTCGAGGTGGTAGCGGCCTGGCGCGACGCCCTCGAAGGAGTAGTAGCCGGTCTCGTCGGCCTGCTCCCACTTGCGCTCGGCGCCGCCGCCGAACATCGCCGCCAGGCCGCCGGCCTGCGGCTCGTCGCTGACCAGCACCACCGAGGCGTCCGGCACCGGCGAGCCGTCGCGGGCGGAGACCACCCGGCCGCGCACGCCGGAGACCGGCACCTCGAGGACCTGGTAGTCCTCCGGCACCTCCCAGACCTCGAGCGGCAGGGCGCCGCGCCACTCGTCGCTCTCGACCTGCACCCGGTACTCGCCCGGGGCCAGGCTCTTGAACAGGAACTCGCCCTTCTCGTTGGTACGCGAGGTCGAGAAGCCGAGGTTCAGGTTGAGCAGGCCGCTGCCTTCGGCCGACAGCAGCATCAAATTGGCGCCGGGCACGGGGACGCCGTTGGCCATCAGCTTGCCCTCGAGGCGGCAGCCGCCGGCCGAGGGGTCGACGATGTCGAGCTCGGTCACCTCGCCGTCCTTGACGTAGGTGGTGGTGATCCGGCTGCTGCCGAGCATCGTCATGATGTCGCCGGTGAACAGCGACTCGTCCTCGAGGTCGGCCGCCATCATGAAGTAGGAGCCCGGCCGCATGTGCTCCATGCGGTAGCGCCCCTGCTCGTCGGTGGCGGTCTGCTGGAAGTCGCGGGCCTGCATGCTGGCGGCGCCGACCATGCGGGCGGGCAGCGGCACGCCGTGGCGGTCGAACACGAAGCCGGTGATGCTGCCGCCGTCCATGACCACCACCTCGACGCCGTCGCGGACCTCGCCGGCCTTCATCTCCGGGATCTTCTGGCTGGCGGAGGCGTAGCCGTCGGCGGCGACGTTGACGTGGCCGGAGCCGCCGGGGACTCCGGTCAGCCGGTAGCCGCCGTCCTCGCCGGTCTCGGCCATCGCCACGCTCTCGCCCATGCCCTGGAGCATGGCCAGGAAGCCGGACTCCTCGCCGCGGCCGGCGGTGACGATCGCCCCGGCCACCGGCGCGCGGGTGCTGGAGGTCAGGACGCGGCCCGAGATCATGGCGCCGCGGCCGAGGCGGATCACGACGTCCTCGGTCCGCTCGCCCTCGGCGACCACCACCGAGGTGGCGGCGCCGTTCTCGTAGCCCTCCGCCTGGACCGTCAGCCGCCAGCTCCCGGGCGGGATGTCCTTGAGGAGGAAGCGGCCGTCCTCGGAGTCCACCAGGGTGGTGCCGCCGAGCTGGGCCCGCCAGGACGCTTCCTGCTGCCCGAGGAGCTGCTCGTCCTCGGCCAGCCAGTCGGGACCGGCGGCGCTCTCGTGCTCGATGGGATCGGCCTCCGGGTCGACCGGGACCATCTCGATCGCCTCGGCCACCCTCGTCGGCTGGCCGCCGCCCGCATTGCCGCGCACCAGGTAGAAGCGCACCGGCCGGTCGTCGAGATCGTCGACCACCTGGCCTCCGATCGAGCCCGGCTTCCAGATCTGGAGCACCGGCTTCTTGTCCTCTGCCAGCCCGCTCAGGCGGAAGTCGGCCTCGGTGTAGCCGGGGGCGCTGACCCGCAGCCGCGCCTGGCTCCAGGCCGGCATGCGGAAGCGGCCCTGGCCGTCGGTCTTGGCCGTGGTGGAATCCGGCAGCAATTCGGGCAGCAGCTCGCGGGCGGCTTCGATGAAGATGCCGCCGGGGCTGTTCATGCGCTGGCGCTCGTTCCGGCCGCCCTCCTCGACGCCGGTCGGGATGCTCTGCAGCCGCACCAGGGCGTTGGCCACTGGCCGGCCGGCGCCGTTCACCACCCGGCCCTCGATGCTCAGCTTGGTGTCGATCTTCAGCGTGGGGGCCAGCGAGCCCTCGCCGGTGACGCGGGCGGTGAGCGGCGCCGAGCGCCCCTCGCGGCCCTGGGCCAGCAGCAGGAACAGCGCCTGGGGCAGGCGGGTGAAGCGGTAGCGGCCGCGGCCGTCGGTGTCGGCGGTCCAGGCCCGGACGTCGCGGATGAAGGGGATGACGTAGCGCAGGTCGAGCGGCACCGCGACGACGCTGGCGCGCGCCACCGGCTCGTCCTCCAGGTCCGTGACCACCCCCGACAGCGAGCCGGTGTCCCCGAGCGCCACCTGGACGGTGGCCTCGGCGCCTCGGCCGAGCGGCCCGAATTCGACCAGGCCGGACTCCACGGCGTTCGAGAAGGCGTTGGCCGTGAGGGCGGTACGGGCCGGCACGGCCTCGACCGCGAAGCTGCCGTCGGCGCCGGTGTAGACCCGCTCGAGGAAGAAGCTGCGGTTGCGGAAGGCCGAGATCAGGTACTTGATGCCGGGACCCACCAGCACCTCGGCGCCGGCCACAGGAGCGCCGCTGGGATCCACCACGGTCCCGACGATCGAAGCCCCGGCGACGGTCCGCAGGACCACGCCCTCCTGGCCGTCGAGGGCGTCCGGGAGTACGCGCTGGCGCCGCGGGGTGAGCCGCTGGTGGCTGCGCGCCGTCAGGTAGAGGGTCCGTCCTTGCAGGCCGGCGAGGGCGAACCGGCCCTCCTGGTCGGCGAAGGCCGAAGCCAGCGGCTCGAGGGAGAAGTCGAGCGGCTTGTCGAAGATCTCGGAGATGTCGAACTCGAAGTCCAGCAGCGGGAAGGGCACCGAATAGGCCGCGACCCAGGCGCCGGCGACCGGGTCGCCGCTCTCGTCCACGACCTCGCCGTGGAGGCCGTGGCGGCCGCCGCCGACCTTGACCTGGCGGTTGTCGAAGGCGTCCGCCGACGGCGCCTGGCGCAGGTCCTGGCGCTGGGCGGCGCCGGCGCTGGCGGGCGCCGTGCCGGTCGGGGCGGCGATCGGCCGGTCGTCCAGCGGGGCGGGGGCGGGGTCGGCCGGCCCCAGGAACACCAGCCAAGCCAGGCCGGCGGTCAGGACGACCAGGAAGAGGAGCGTGAGGGTCTTGCGCATCTTGGGGCGAGGGGGCAGTTTATGGGGATTCCCGGGGGGTGCCTGCCTAGAATGGGCCTATGCCTGCCGGGGTCTGGCGCTTGGCGGTTCTTCTGGTCCTTTTGGTCCCGGACATCCTGATCCTGAGTCTGTCCGCGCCGATGGACGAGGCCCGCCCCATTGACGAGGCTACCCAGCAGGAGCTGGAGGCCCGCAAGGCGGAGCGCAGGACGCGGTTCAACCGCAGCGACGCCGGACTCGAGGCGCGGGCGCCCAAGCCGGTCCCTTACGACCCCAACCCCACCCAGGTCCGGGTCAAGGGAGTGCTCCTGAGCGCGCCGCAGCCGGGTGCGCTGGCTCAGGCCGAGCCGATCCGGCCCCAGGAGGGGGACGTGGCGCGGATGGTGGCTCCCGAACCGCCCTCCCTGCCGGAAGTCGGTCCGCCGGCCGTCGCCGCCACCCTCCCGGAAGCGCCGCCCGACTTCGGCCGGGCCTGGCTGGAAGGGCAGGTGGCGCAGCCGGACGGCAGCGCCGTCGCCTGGCTCGAGGTCCGGCTCCGGGCGGCGGAGGACGGGGCGGCGGTGGCGGCGACCGTCACCGACAGCGAGGGCGGCTACCGCTTCGCCGACCTCTCCCAAGGCGATTACCGGCTGGAATTTGGGCCGGCTGACGCCGTCCTCGGAGAGCTGGGAGAGAGCGTCGCGGTGCGCCGAGGGGAGCACCGGCGCGACTGGAGCACCCCGCGGCTCGGCGGTCTCAAGGTCCGGGTGAGCGCGGAGGATGGCGCCCGCCCGCTGCCCGGGCAGCAGGTCCGGATCCAAGAACGCTTCGGCCAGGAGCGCCAGGGGGTCACCGACGCCGAAGGCAGCGCTCACTTCCGCAACCTCCCCGTCGGCAGCTACCGCGTCCTCCTGCTCGAGAACGGCGTCCGCACCGCCGAAAAGCGCCAAGCCGTAGTCGCCAAGGCCACCCCGACGGTGGAGATCAACCCGGGGTCAGACGTCGATTGATATTGAGGGTACGACCTCTAATAACAATCGACGTCTGACCCCGCTCAGACTTGCAGAATGGGCAGTTCGAAGGCTTTGCGGGTGCTGATGGTGGCGGCGAGCTGGCCGGCGATGGTGCGGAAGGACTGGGCGACCTCGCTGTCGGGGTCGGCGAGGACCACCGGGGTGCCGGCGTCGCCGCCCTGGCGGACGCTGGGCTGCAGCGGGATGGTGCCGAGGTAGGGGACCCCGTAGGCGGTCGCGGTCTTCTCGCCGCCGCCCTGGCCGAAGATGTCGCCGGACATGTTCTCGATGATCCCGAGCACGTCGCACTTCACCTGCTTGCACATGCCGATCGCCCGCCGCACGTCGGTCAGCGAGACCTCCTGCGGCATGGTCACGACCACCGCGCCGGTCAGCGGCACGAGCTGCGCCAGGCTGATCTGGGCGTCGCCGGTGCCGGGCGGCATGTCGACCAGCAGGTAGTCGATCTCGCCCCACTCGACGTCCTTGAAGAACTGCTCGAGCGCGCGGTGCAGCATCGGCCCGCGCCACATCACCGGCTGGCCGTCCTCGACCATGTAGCCGACCGAGATGGTCTTGATGCCGTGGGCCTCCAGCGGCAGGATCTTGCCGCCCGGCGCCGCCTGCGGGTTGCCCTTGATGCCCATCATCACCGGCACGTTGGGCCCGTAGACGTCGGCGTCGAGCAGCCCGACCTTGGCGCCGGTCTGCGCCAGCGCCGCCGCCAGGTTGACGGCGCAGGTGGTCTTGCCGACCCCGCCCTTGCCGCTGGTCACGGCGATCACGTTCTTGATGCCCTCGCCGGCGGCGCTGGCCGGCCCCAGCGTGCTCTTTACCTGGGCGGTCAGCTTGACGTTGACCGTCTCGACGCCCTCCACCGCCGCCACCGCGGCGTAGGCCTGCTGCTGGAGCTGCTCCTTCACCGGGCAGGCCGGCGTCGTCAGCTCCAGCGTGAAGCCGACCGCCCCGCCGCAGATCTTCACGTCCTTGACGAAGCCCAGCGCCACGACGTCACGGTGCAGGTCGGGATCCATGACGGCCCGGAGGGCGTCGAGGACGGCTCGTTCGGTGACTTCGGTCATTTCGGCTCCGTGGGTGGCGTCGGGTGCGGCGGCGCCGCGGGGGATCGCTAGGATTAGGCCAGATCCGCTCGCGCTCAAGGCGCTTCGAGAACCGGGCGGCCGGGCATGGGAACCAGAGAAGATACGCGAAAGCCGGCCGTCGTGCTGCTGTCCGGCGGGCTGGACTCCGCCACCGTCGCCGCCTGGATGATCCGCGAGGGTTACCAGGTCCTGGCCCTGACCGTCGATTACGGCCAGCGCCACTCCGCCGAGCTGGCCGCCGCCGGCGAGATCGCCGCCGCCCTGGGCGCGGCCGAGCACCTGGTGGTGCCGCTCGACCTGCGCGGCATCGGCGGCTCGGCCCTGACCTCCGACGCCCCGGTCCCGAAGGTCGCCGACCCGCTGGCGCCGGTGGCCGCGGGCATCCCCTCGACCTACGTCCCGGCCCGCAACACCCTGTTCCTGTCGCTCGCCCTGGCCCTGGCCGAGGCCCGGGGCGCCCACGACCTCGGCATCGGCGTCAACGCTCTCGACTACTCCGGTTATCCCGACTGCCGGCCCGATTTCATCGCCGCCTTCCAGGACCTGTCGCGGCTGGCGACCCGCGAGGGCGCCGAGGGCCGCCCCTTCACCGTCCACGCGCCGCTCCAGCACCTGCGCAAGGCCGAGATCCTCCGGCTGGCCCGGGAACTCGGGGTGCCGGTGGACCTCACGGTGTCCTGCTACGACCCCGGTCCCGGCGGCGCCGCCTGCGGCGGCTGCGACTCCTGCCGCCTGCGCCAGCGGGCCGACCGCGAGCTGGCGACTCCGGTGGATATCCGCCTCGGGCTCCCGGCGGCCGCCGTCCGCGAGCTGCGCCACCGCTGCCTGCGAGCCGGCCAGCCGCTCGAGACCGCCGTCTACGACGTCGACGAGCTGCCGACCACCACCCACGCCGCGGCCTACCTCGACGGCCTCCTGGTCGGGGTCGCGACGCTGCACGAGGACGGACCCGAGCCGTTCCGCCTGCGGATCCGCGGCATGGTGGTCGAGCCGGCCCGGCGCGGCGCCGGCGGCGGCGCCCCCCTGGTGGGGGCCCCGCGATGGATCGCGGCCGCCCCGGGCTCCCGCGCCCCGGTCAACCCCCCGCCCGCCGCCGCCCCCCTCTACCACGGCCGCGGACTCCCCCCCCTCGGGGTGGGAGTTCTGCTGCCCGCACTCGGGCCCCCTTCCCCGCCTGCGCCGCGCCGTCCCGCGCCCC
>JACNJP010000364.1:0-3355 GCA_014382465.1 Planctomycetota bacterium | reverse complement strand
CCGGCGGCGACTGCGGTGGAGGTCCCCCGAGCGGGGGTGGCAACGAGGGGGGGGGGGGGGACGGAGCGGTGGCACCGGCGGAGCGACGGCGAGGTGGGCGGGCGCGCGCGGCGGGGCCGCGGCGTCGCCGCCCGCCTGGTGCGCGCGCTCCGGCGGATCGCGGCCGCCCAGGGCACCGGCGTCTGGTGCAACGCCCGCGCCGCCGCCGTCGCCTTCTACCAGGGCTGCGGCTTCCGCCCCGTCGGGCCGGTATTCGAGCTGCCGGACATCGGCCCGCATTCCCGGATGGAGTGGGCCGGCCCCGCGCCCCCCGAGTAGAATCCGGCCCCATGACCCATCCGGAGAAGCCCGTTCCGCGTGACCAGCTCGAGGCCGTCGAGCGGCTGATCCAGATCGTCGACACCCTGCGGTCCCCGGGCGGCTGCCCGTGGGACGCCAAGCAGACCGTCGAATCGCTCACTCCCCACCTGCTCGAGGAGTGCCACGAGCTCGCCGACGCCGTCGCCCGCCGCGACGACCCGGGCACCCGCGAGGAGCTCGGGGACCTGCTGATGGGCGTCCTGATGGTCTCCCGGGTCGCCGCCGAGGACCGCGGCTACGGCCTGCCCGAGGTCGCCGGGGGCATCAGCGACAAGCTCATCCGCCGCCACCCGCACGTCTACGGCGAGGTCGTGGTGGCCGACGAGGGCGAGGTCCTGAGCAACTGGGAGGCGATCAAGAAGCTCGAGAAGCAGGACGCGGGGCAGGACGACACCTCGGCGCTCTCCGGGGTCCCGAGCAGCCTGCCAGCCCTGCTGCGGGCCTACCGGGTCGGCCAGAAGGCCGCCAACACCGGCTTCGACTGGCCCGACCTGCTCGGGCCGGCCGAGAAGGTCGATGAGGAGTGGGCCGAGCTCCAGGACGCCATCGCCCGGGACGACCGGCAGGAGGCCGAGCACGAGATCGGCGACCTATTGTTCGCCATCGTCAACATGGCCCGCAAGCTCGAGATCGAACCCGAGCTGGCCCTGCGCGGCACCATCGAGCGCTTCAGCTCCCGCTTCCGCCACATCGAGCGGAACCTCGGCAAGCCCTTCGGCGAGGCGACCCTGGAAGAGATGGACGCCCTCTGGGACCAGGCCAAGGAGGCCGAGTCCTGTTCGCCGCAGGCTTGACCCCCTCCGGACCCCCACCTATACTTTTCGCCCCCGTGCGGGGGTGTGGCGCAATTGGTTAGCGTACCAGACTGTCGATCTGGTGGTTGCGGGTTCGAGTCCCGTCACCCTCGCCATTCAAACAAGAGAGGAGCCTGGCAGCCGCCAGGCTCCTCTCCTTTTGGGCCGGCGCCCCCGGGGGGTCACCAGGTGTACCACTCCGGCGTCTTCTCGGACTGCGTCGGGAGCCGGACCACCATCGGCTCCCGGCCGCCGTCCCAGTCGATGATCTGGTAGCGGCGGCAGGTGCCGCCCTCGTCGGGACCCCTCGCCGACACCAGCCAGTACTTGCCGGGCGGCCGGGTGAACTTGACCTCGCCGAGGTCGTCGCCGATCTCGGTCATGCCCTCGTTGGCGGTGAGCCCGCGCACCGTGTACTTGTTCGGCGTGCCGGTCGGCGGCCGCATGGTCACGCTCGGCCGGGCGACGCGGTTGCCCTGGTGGTCCTCGATGATCACGGTGGCGATCGGCAGGATCTCGGTGCGCACCGTCAGCTCCTGGGTCTGGCCGCCGACGGCCGGCTTGAGCTCGAGTACCGAGGGCAGGAAGCCGTCGCCGCCGACCAGCAGGTACTTGGGCTTGCCGTCGGCCACGGTCATGAATTCGCAGCGGCCGTAGTTCGGGGAGTACAGGTAGAGGATGCGGGTCTTCTTGCGCGGCTGGCGCGGGAGGGGCGGCTCAGGGATGTCGGAGAGCGTATTCCCCCGGCAGCCCACGATGATATGGTCGGGGGGGTTGGGCGCGGGGACGAGGTAGAGGGGCGGGGGGGACGTCGGCGGGCCCCCATGGGGCGGCTTCGAGGCAGGCTGGGACAGGGCCTTCGGCCCCGCCTCGAGGTCGATGACGTTGGCCTCGCGGGCCCTCGTCGTCGGCGGGGGCGGCGGGGCGCAGGCGGAGGCCGAGGCGGCGCCGAGGAGGAGGATGAGCGTGCGGGAGAGCTTCATGTCATTCGGGGAAGCGCAGGCGTTCCGAGCCGCGGACCGCCTCGGCGGTCATGGCGGCGAGGTCGAGGCCCTGCTCGGCGGCGAGGGCCTCCTCGAGGATGCCGTAGATCACCGGATGGTCCGGCTGGAACACGGTACAGCAGTCGGGGGCGGGCAGGTTGCTGGTTTCGTAGCTGCCGATCCGCCGCGCCAGGGCGATGGTCTCGAGCTTGTCCATGGTCACCAGCGGCCGCAGCACCGGCAGCGCCGAGGCGGCCTCGATGACGGTCATGTTCTCGAGCGTCTGGCTGGCGACCTGGCCGACGCTCTCGCCGGTGATCAGCGCCTTGGCGTTGCTGCGGAAGGCGATCTTCGAGGCGATCCGCTGCATCGCCCGGCGGTAGAGCACGGTGCGGTAGGACGGCGGGCAGGAGTCGCGGATGGCCTCCTGGATCGGCGTGAAGGGCACGATCGTCAGCTTGGCGGTCGGCTGCCAGCGGTTGAGGTTCTCGACCTGGCGGATCAGCTTCTCGCGGAGCTGCGGGCCGACGTGCGGGAAGCTGTAGAAGCTGACGAAGTCGACCCGCATGCCGCGCTTCATCGCCAGCCAGGCCGCCACCGGCGAGTCGATGCCGCCCGACAGCAGGCAGACGACCCGGCCCATCACGCCCACTGGCAGGCCGCCGGGGCCGGGGATGCGGCGGGCGAAGACCCAGGGGCCCTCCTGCCGCAGGTCGACCTCGAGCGACAGCTCGGGCGAGCCCAGGTTGACCTGGAGGGCCGGGAACTCCGGCATGACCGCCTCGGCCAGCTCGCGCTCGATCTGGTTGGAGCGCTTCGGGAAGCCCTTGTCGGCGCGGTTGACCTTGACGCGGAAGCGGACCGCCTCGCGGCCGGCGAATTGGAGGCTCAGCGCCTGGCGCAGCTCCACCCGGCCGGCGGCGGCGATCTGGTCCAGGTCGGCCTCGACCTCGACCGCCGGGGACAGGCTGGCGACCCCGAACACCCGCGACACCGGCTCGAGCAAGCGCTCCGCCGTGACGCCGGCCCGCACCAGGACGCGGCCCCGGATCCGCTCGTTCCGGAGCTCCGGCACGCCCGGCCGGGCGGCCCCCCGGTTCTCGCACAGCCTTCGCTCGTAGAAGCCTCGGTGGCCGCCCTGCAGACCTGTCTCGGGATAGCGGCCTGCCATCCCCCCCCCCTCCTCCCCGCGACGCCTGCACGCTGGACCCATATCGT
>JACNJP010000385.1 GCA_014382465.1 Planctomycetota bacterium | reverse complement strand
GCCGCGGCAGCAGTCCCCACACCAGCAGCGCGACGAACAGGAAGCTCCACCAGCCGGCGGCGAAGGTCGCGGCGGCCTGGGGATCGCCGCCGGCGAAGGCCTGCTCCAGGCGGCTCCACCGCGTGGCTTCGATCGCCTCCATGCTCGGCACGGTGTCCGGCAGCAGCCAGCTCCACGGCGCGGCCAGGGCGTCGACCAGCAGCGCGAGGTGGCCGCCGTCGATCTCGGCGGGAGTGGTGCTCCAGGCGAACACCAGGTCGGTGAACAGGACCAGCGCCAGGAAGGTGGCAGCCGCGGCGAGGTTGAACAGCAGGGCGAAGCGCTGGGTCAGGCCGAACAGCAGCCAGCGCTCGGCGTCGCGGTAGAGCGACCGGCGGGTGGCGGCGCGGTGGCGCACCAGTTCGAGGCCGCGGAAGGCTTCGCGCGCCTGGGCAGCGGTGTGGCGGGCGAGCCGGTCGAACCAAGACATCCTGCTGAGCACCAGCAGGCCGCGCTGGAGGGTGCTGAGCCAGGCGGCGCCGCGGGCGAAGCCGACCGTCAGCGCCACGACCAGGACCACCAGCAGCGCCACCTGGAGCAGCACCAGGCCGCCGAGGAAGCGCCAGACGTTGATCGGGTCGCCGCCGCTGAAGCTGAGGGCGCCGCGGGCGGCGACGGTGCCCAGGATCAGCGCGAGCGCGCCGAGCAGCCAGCCGGCGCCGCGGTAGCCGCGCACCACCCGGTCGCCCGGCAGCGGCGGACCGGCGGCGCGGGCGCGGGCGAGCAGCGCGTGTGCCAGTTGGAGCCGAAGCTCCCGGTCGCGGGACACGGCCGCCCGCGCCTCGGTGACCGCCACTCCACGCCGCGTCAGCACCTCCCGCCCGACCGCCTCGGCCGCGCCATCGGGGGCCTCGCCGGCCTCCTGCCGCGCCAGCACGACCTCCAGGTCGATCAGGTCCGCCAGCAAGATGGAGGAGGGTGTCAGGCTCATTCGAATCGTTGTGGGGGATTCGCCAAAACTATATGAGCGAGCCTGACACCGTGTTACGCAGCACTCCCAAGCCCTCGATCTCGACCTCCATGACGTCGCCGTCCTGGAGGTAGACCGGCGGCTTGCGGGCGAAGCCGACGCCGGGCGGGGTGCCGGTGAGGACGACGTCGCCGGGCTCGAGGGTGACGAAACCGCTCAGCGCGACCACCAGCTCGGGGATGCCGAAGACCAGCTGGTCGGTGCGCGAGTCCTGCATGGTTCGGCCGTTGAGCCGCAGGCCGATGCGGAGCTGGTGCGGGTCGGCGACCTCGTCGGCGGTCAGCAGGAAGGGGCCGAGCGGGCAGAAGGTGTCGCAAGCCTTGCCGCGGGTCCACTGGCCGTCGGCGAACTGAAAAGCGCGCGCCGAGACGTCGTTGGCGTTGGTGTAGCCGAGTACGTGTTCCATGGCGCGCTCGAGCGGCACCCGGCTGGCGTGGCGGCCGATGACGAAGGCCAGCTCGGCCTCGTAGTCGGTCTGGGACTCGCCCTCAGGCAGCCGCACGGCGTCGTCCGGCCCGACCACGCAGCTGCCGAACTTCGAGAACACCAGCGGCCGCTCGGGGATCTCCATGCCGCTCTCCGCCGCGTGGTCGCGGTAGTTGAGGCCGATGCAGATGACCTTGCCGGGCATGTCGACCGGCGCCAGCAGCCGGACCTCCTCGCGGGGCAGCAGCGCGGCGACCAGCTCCTCGCGGCGCGACGGCTGGAGCTCGAGCTGGCGGGCCAGCTCCAGCGCCGCCGGCAGCGCGGCGCCGTTGAGGTCGCACCACGCCAGCAGCTCGCGCGGCTGGTGCAGGTCGGCGGCCGGGGCGGTGAAGTCGAGCACCCGGTCGTCGCCGACCAAGGCGCCGTGACGCGGCAGGGTGTCGCCGTTGCGTTGGAAGCGGACGAGTCTCACGGTTCTAGGGGTTCGCGGCGGCGGGCGGGTCGGTCAGCACCACGCGCAGCGCGCGCGGGCCGTGGACGCCGAGCACCAGCTGCAGCTCGATGTCGGCGGTGCGGGACGGGCCGGTGACGAAGGTGGTCACGCGGCTCATGGCGGCGGGATCCTCGCGGCGCAGGGCGGCGAGGGCCGCGCCGAGCGTCGGGAGGATACGGTCGCGCCGCAGCAGGGCCACGTGCAGCGGCGGCAGCAGGCTGACCAGGCGGTGGCGCTCGTCATCGCCGATCAGCAGCAGCGTGCCGGTCTCGGCGACGCCGTACTGGGCGGTGGTGATGCCGGCGTCGGCCTCGAGCAGGGCGGCGCGGTCGGACCAGCCGTCGAAGAAGCTGCGCCCGCCGGCGCCGCCGTCGGCGGCCGCCAGCCGATCCACGGCCGCGGCGACCTCCGGCGCGTCGGACACGGCGACCGACCGGGCGTCGCCGAGCGCGCTCGCGAGCGTGTCGTGGAACTCCACCCCGACCGACTCCGCCAGGGCGCGGAAGGCGGCGAGTTCGCCTGGGCCGCCGGGCACCGGGTCCGGCGCCGGCAGGGGCGGCGCCTCGACGCCGCGCAGGCCGTCGCGGATGCGGGACAGGATCGAATCGCGGGCGCTCATCGACTCCGCTCCTTCCACTGGTCGCGGAAGCTGCGGGCCGCCGGCCGCGGCAGCTCGCGCTGCTCGGCCCAGCGCCGGAACGGCCCCAAGCGCTTCCCGAGCGGGAAGCCGAGCCGCGCCAGCCTCAGCGCCCAGCGGTAACGGCGCGGGGTCCGCATGAACCAGGCCCAGCGGCCGCAGCCGAAGCCCTCGCCGCCGGGCGCCTCCCCCTGGGCCTCCCCCGCCTCCCGGCCCAGATCGCGCAGCACCTCCGGCAGCGCGATCTTGACCGGGCAGCCCTCCTCGCAGGCGCCGCCCAGGCTCGACGCGAGGGGCAGCGCCTTCGCCTCGTGGATGCCCGCGAGCTGCGGCGTGAGCACCGCGCCGATCGGCCCCGGGTAGACCCAGCCGTAGGCGTGGCCGCCGATCTGGCGGTAGACCGGACACACGTTGAGGCAGGCGCCGCAGCGGATGCACTGCAGGCTGCTGCGCCGCAGCTCGTCGCCGACCAGGGCGCGGCGGCGGTGGCGGCGCGCCGGCGGGGGCGCCCCCCCCGGCCCCCCTCCGCGTCCCCGTCGCGGCGCGGCGCCGCGGCCGGGCGCCGGCCCGGTGAAGATCGACTGATAGCTGGTCAGGTGCTGGCCGGTGCCCGAGCGCGGCAGCAGCCGCAGGAACACCTCCAGGTCGCTCAGCCGCGGCACCAGCTTCTCGATCCCCATCACCGCCAGGTGCAGCCGCGGCAGCGAGGTCGTCAGCCGGATGTTGCCCTCGTTCTCGAGCAGCAGGAAGCTGCCGGTCTCGGCGACGGCGAAGTTGACGCCGCTGATGCCGATGGCGGCGTCCGCGAACTCCTGGCGCAGGATGCGGCGGGCGATCGCGGTCAGCTCCTCGGCGCTGGCGTCCTCGGCGCTGCCGAGCTGTTCGGCGAACAGCCGGGCGATCTGGGCCTGAGTCTTGTGGATCGCCGGCACGATGATGTGCGACGGCGGCTCGCCGGCGAGCTGCTGGATCCACTCGCCGAGGTCGGTCTCGACCGGCCGCAGCCCGCGCGCCTCGAGCGCGTGGTTGAGGCCGATCTCCTCGGTCACCATGCTCTTGGCCTTGACGATCGGACGCTCGCCGGCCTCGGCCACCAGCCCGGTGATGATCTCGGTGGCGTCGGTCGCGTCGCTGGCCCAGTGCACCACCACGCCGGCGGCCTCGGCGCGCTCGACGAACTGCAGCAAGTAGTGGTCGAGCCGCGCCAGCGTGTGAGCCTTGACCGCGCGGGCGCGCTCGCGCAGCTCCTCCCACTCCGGCAGCCTGGCGACGGCGGCGCCGCGGCGGCCGCGGATCAGGTCGGTCGCCTTGCCGATCGCCCCGCGCTGGATGTCGTCGCCGAGCGCTTCCCGCGACAGCCGGTCGAATTCGCGCGCCTTGAGGCCGTGGATCACCGCGCCGGCTCCTCCGCCGCCGCCGCCAGGGCCGGCAGGCCGCCGGCGATCAGCTCGGCGAAGTGCAGCGCCCGGATCCTCGAGCCGCGCCGCTCCAGCCGCCCGCCGAGCTGCATCAGGCAGGACAGGTCGGCGCCGGTGACGACGTCGATCCCCAACGACTCCAGCTCGTCGATCTTGCGGTCGGCCATCGCCACCGAGATGGCGTCGTGCTTGACCGCGAAGGTGCCGCCGAAGCCACAGCACTCCTCGCGCAGGCCGGCCTCGACCAGCTCGAGCCCCGCCACCCGCGCCAGCAGCGCCCGCGGCGCCGCGCGCAGGCCGAGCTCGCGCAGGCCGTGGCAGGAGTCGTGCCACGAGACCCGCTGCGCAACCCGCGCGCCGAGCGCCGTCACCTCGAGCCGGTCGACCAGGAACGCCGCCAGCTCGAAGGTCTTGGCCGCCAGCGCCTCGCCGCGCGCCCGCCACTCCGGCTCGCCGGCGAACAGCTCCCGGTAGCGCCGCGTCATGGCGCAGCAGGAGCCCGACGGCGTCACCACCGCCTCGGCGCCTTCCAGCGCCTCGATCAGGGTGCGCGCCACCGCCCGGGCCTCGCTCCGGTAGCCGCTGTTGAAGGCCGGCTGCCCGCAGCAGGTCTGGCGCGGGTCGAACTCGACCGAACACCCCGCCCGTTCCAGCAGCTCTGCGGTCGCCAACCCGACCTCCGGCCGGAGCTGGTCGACCAGGCAGGTGACGAAGAGGGAGACGCGCATGGGGAGCGACGGCAGCGGCCGCGGACCAGTCTAGTCCCCGCCCAGGCGGCGAAATGCGGTCCAGCGCCTTACCCGACCGCCGGGGAGCGGGCATCCTATGGTCCTTCCATGCTGCCCCTTCCGGCCTTCCTCGCCGCCGCTCTCCTCCAGGATGAGCCCGCCCTCGATCCGGCGCTGGTGCGCAAGCTGCTGCTGTCGCTGGCGGTGTTCGCCGGTTTCCTGCTGCTGCGGGCCGCCGGGCGCCGGATCCTGCTCTCGGTCAACCCCAAGCGGCCGGACCTGCGGCTGCGCTGGCACCTGCGGCTCGGCCAGCTCGGCTTCGTCGCCTTCGTGGTCGGCATGCTGGTGGTGTGGGCGCCCGAGCTGCGCTCGATGGCCCTGGCCTCGCTGGCGGTGGCCGCCGCCCTGGTGCTGGCCGGCAAGGAGCTGATCATGTGCTTCAGCGGCTCGGTGGTGCGGACCGTCAGCGAGAGCTACTCGGTCGGCGACCGGATCGAGATCGACGGCATGCGAGGCGACGTCATCCGCTACGGCCTGCTGACCACCACCCTGCTCGAGATCGGCCCGGCGCACCAGAAGACCGGCCGCACGGTGGTCTTCCCCAACTCCATGCTGCTGTCCAACCGGCTGGTCAACGAGACCTCCACCCACGCCTACGTCCTGCACACCTTCGTTGTGCCGGTGGGCCTGGACCAGAACTGGCAGCAGGCGGAGCGCGACCTGCTGGAGATCGCCCGCGGCCACGCCGGCCACCACCGCGAGGCGGCGCTGCGTCACATGGGCGACAGCGCGAGACGCCACGGGCTGGAGGCGCCCAACGTCGAAGCGGTGGTCTCGCTCCAGATTCCCGAGGCCGGCAAGCTCAATCTCCTGGTCCGGATCCCCGCCCCGGCGCTGGAGAAGGGCCGGCTCGAGCGGCTCATCCTGCGGGAATTCCTGCAGCGCCGGCATCCCGAGCGACCCGCCGAGCCAGGGCGATCCACGCCGGGCTGACGGCCAGGGAGATCGCCACCATCGCCAGGGTCATCTGGTAGCCGAAGTCGCTCAGGATGCCCGAGGAGTGGCCGACCAGGGCCAGGACGAAGGCGAACTCGCCGACCTGGGCCAGCATCGAGCCGCCGATCAGGCTGCGCCGCCAGGAGCGGCCGAAGGCGCGCAGCATCAGGAAATTGACGACCGTGTTCAGGGCCAGCACCAAGGCCACCAGGCCCGCCACCGTGCCGATGTTGTCGACCAGGAACTGCAGGTCGATGAGCATGCCCACGGAGACGAAGAAGGCGGCCAGGAACACCACCTCGAAGGGCTTCAGGTGGTGGTGGAAGCGGCGCGTCTCGTGCGCCGAGCCGACCACGAGGCCGGCGACGAAGGCGCCCAGGGCGGCCGACAGGTGGGTCAGGCCCGAGAGCACCGACAGGCCGAAGCACAGCGCCAGGGCGAGGAAGACCTCGAGCTCGGCGTCGCCGGCGATGAGCTTGGCGAAGGGCAGGTGGATCTGGTTGCGCCGGAAGACGACGTAGGCCGCCAGCCCGAGCAGGGCGGCGCCACCGACGATCTGCAGGCCCGCCACGCCCCAGTCGAAGCCGTCTCCCATGAACAGGCCGAGGACGATCAGCATCGGCGCCAGCGCCAGGTCCTGCGTCAGCGAGATGGCGGTGACGTCGCCGCTGAGCTCGCTGCCGCGCTCCTCCGGGCGCTGCAGGCGCTGGACGACGGCGGTGCTGCTCAGGCTGATGGCGAAGCCGATGAGCACGACGCGGGCCAGCGGCCAGTCCGCCAGCGGCATGAGCAGGGCGACCACCGCGACGCTCAGCAGGATCTGCAGGGTGGTGCCGAAGGCGGCGACGCGCCAGCGCCGGGCGAGGTGGGCCGGGTCGACCTCGACGCCGAGGAAGAACAGCAGCAGCAGCACGCCGAGGGCGCCGAGGCGGTCGATCCCGAGCTCCGCGGGCACCAGGTTGAGGGCCGAGGGCCCGATCAGCGCGCCGGTCACCAGGTAGGCCAGGATCAGCGGCTGGCCCATCCGCCGGACGAACATCCCCACGATCAGGACCACCAGGATGGCGGTCGCCAGGGCGGGCATCGCGGGGTCGAGGTACATGCCGCGCGGCGGCCTACTCCGGCTCGGCCGACCCGGCCGGCTCGTCGACCAGCAGGCTCGAGGACAGGTCGGCCCGCAGCCGCTCGTGCAGGCTCTCCTCCGGCAGCCGGTCGATCGCCCGCTCGATCTTGCGCATCGGCTGGTCGAGCAGCGCGAGGTGGCAGATCGGGTCGCCCGGCGACACCGCCGGCAGCGTCGTCATCCCCAGGATGATGCCGTTGGCGGGCGACGGCAGCACGTTCTGGACCCGGCCCAGCAGGCTCGAGTTGGTCGCCAGCGCCTGACCCTTCTCGACCAGCTCGCCCGGCGCCACGTGGAAGTGCAGGAAGCCGCCGTGCTCGGCGCGGACCCACTTGGTCTTGCGGCTCTTGACCTGGTAGGTGGGGAGCACCGGTTCGCCCTCGGCCATGCCGAGCTCGATCAGCAGGTTGCGGATGCCGCGCACTGCGGTCTCGACCACGGTTTGCTCGACCTTCCAGACCTCGCCGGCCTCGAGCAGGATCGTCGGGCACCCGGCCAGGGTGGCCTCGCGCCGGAAGGAGTTGTCGGGCCCCTTGCTGTGCACGATCAGCTCGCAGCCGAAGGCCTCCGTCATCCGCAGCACCTCGGGATGGTCGAGGTCGCCGCGAACGTTGGGGACGTTCGTGCGCCGGACGGCGGCGCTGTGGAGGTCGACGCCGAAGTCGCAGCGGCCGACGATCTGCTGGAACACCAGGTGGGCCAGCCGCCGCGCCATGCTGCCGTCGGGGCTCCCGGGGAAGGCGCGGTTGAGGTCGCGGCGGTCGGGCAGGTAGCGGCTGTGGCGGTCGAAGGCCGGCATGTTGACCACCGGAACCAGGATCATCGCGCCCGCGGTCAGCTTCAGCTCCTCCTCGAGCACGAGCTGGCGGACGATGCCGGTGCCGTTGATCTCGTCGCCGTGGATCGCGGCGACCACGAAGCCGGTCGGCCCGGGCTTCTCCGCCCGCGCGACGTGGACCGGCAAATGGATCTCGTTGCCGCTGTAGCTCTCGCTGATCACGATCTCGAGGTCGCGGCGGTCGCCGGGCCGGACGATATCCCCGTCCCAGTCGCCGACGTCGAGGCGGGGCAGGCGGCGGCTCACAGCTCGGTCCGCTCCTCGGCCGGTCCCTGCACCGCCGCGGACGCCTCGGCCTGCGGCGGATCCTGCGGCGCCGGCGCCTCGGGCTCGGTGACCAGGTCAGGCAGCTTGCGGACCTTGCGGCGCTTGCGCCGGCGCTGGGGAATCAGCTCCTTCATCGCCGCCAGGCGGCCGAAGCACAGCAGGCGGTCCTCGGCCTCCAGCACCCTCGAACTGCGCGGGTTGGGGATCACGGTGACGCCGCGCTGGAGCGTGAGGACCGAGATGTCCTGGTCCCGCAGGCCGGACTCGGCGATGGTCTGGCCGATCAGCAGGCTGCCCTCGGGCAGGTGCAGCTCGGTGACGCCGTAGCCGGTCGAGACCGTCAGCCGCTGGCGGATGTCGAGGTCCGGGAAGCCGACCTGGTCGGCGATGTAGTCGATCACGGCGCCGGCGATGTCGAGGCCGGTCGCGCCCTCGATGCCCTCGAGTCCGGGCGAGGAGTTGACCTCCATCACCTGCGGGCCGTCGTTGGCCTCGAGCATGTCGACGCCGGCGACGCGCAGCCCCATGATCTGCGCCGCCCGCACCGCGGTGCGCTCGTAGGCAGGGTCGAGCTCGATCGCCTCAGTCCGGCCGCCGCGGTGGACGTTGCTGCGGAATTCCTGTCCCTGCGCCACCCGGCGCATCGCGGCGACCACCCGGTCGCCGATGACGAAGGCGCGCACGTCGCGGCCCTTGCTCTCGGCGACGAATTTCTGCACCAGCACGTTCTGGCTGGCGCTGTGGAGGGTCTCGATGATCGCCTCGGCGACCTTGGTCGACTCGGCCAGGATCACGCCGACGCCCTGGGTGCCCTCGAGCAGCTTGATCACCACCGGCGCGCCGCCGACGCGCTCGATCGCCGGCAGCACGTCCTTGCGGTCCCGGACGAAGGTGGTCTCGGGGATGCCGATGTCGTGCCGCGACAGGATCTGCATGCTGCGCAGCTTGTCGCGGCTGTTGGTGATGCCGTTCGAGCTGTTGGCGCAGAACACCGCCATCTGCTCGAATTGCCGCACCACGGCGGTGCCGAAGTAGGTGATGGAGGCGCCGATCCGCGGCAGGACCGCCTCGTAGTCGCCGAGGCGCTTGCTGCGGAAGAAGAGCTGCGGGTTGCCGTGGCTCAGGTCGATCGAGAACTTGGTGGTGTCGAGGACCTTGACCTGGTGGCCACGCTGGATCGCGGCACCGCGCAGCCTGCGCGTGCTGTAGCAGCGGGGGCTGACGGAGAGGATGGCGAGCTTCATGATCCGAGTTCCTTGACTCCGCGCTGACGCGCAGCTCTTCCGGTGATGCGGTACTTCGAGCCGGGGTCGACGAAGAAGGCGCCGTCCAAGGCGGTGCGGCCGAGCAGCATGCGGCACAGCATTCCCCGCCGGCACACCAGGGCGAGCTCGATCCGGCGTCTCCGGCCCCCGAGGCTCATGGTGGTCTCGACCACCGGCCGCCGCTCGACCTTGTTGGGCGTCGGCTTGACGGTGGCGATCCGGCGGATGACGGCCTCCACCGTCACCAGCTCGAGCCGCGGCGCCTCGTGCACGACGACGTCGAAGCGGACCCGTCCGCCGCCGAGCTCCTCGAGGTTGGCGACGTGCAGGGCGCTGGTGCGCGCGCCGGTGTCGGCCTTGGCCTTGATCCTGGGAATACCCCACTCCGGCAGGCCGATGAACTCCCGCCAGCCGATCACGACCGGGCCGCCATCCGGAGAATCGTCCACGGCAGAGGGTATCCGCGTCCGCGCGCGCCGTCCATCCGGGCCGCCGCGCCGGGCGGCCGCGCTCACAGCCAGCGGATGCTCCGCAAGATGGCGAGCTCGATCCCGCCCAGCGCCGTAAGGCCGGCGGCGACCATCCAGAAGGCGTTCGGGTCCTCGGCGCCCGGCATGCCGCCGACGTTGATTCCGAGCAGACCGGTGAGGATTCCCAGCGGCAGGAACACGGTCGCGACCACCGTGAAGAGATAGAGCCGCTGGTTCATGCGCAGGTTCATGCGCGACTCGAGCTGGTCGTTGGCCACGGTCGAGCGGTCGCGCAGGGCGTCGATGTCCTCGGCCAGGCGCACGACCTGGTCGGCCAGGTGGTGGAGGCTGTCCTGTGCGCCGTCCTCGAGCCAGGCGGGAGAGGCCTGGGCGAGCTTGAGGAAGGCGTCGCGCTGGGGGAAGAGGAAGCGCCGCAGGGCGATGACGCGGCGCCGCAGTCCGGTGAGGTGGGTGTTGGCCTCCCCCGGATCGGTGTCCTCCAACTTCTCCTCGAAGTCGTCGACCTCCTCCTCGAGGTCGAAGACCACGTCCTCGAGGCGGTCGACCGCGCCCCGCGCCAGCGCTTCCGCCAGCCCGCCGGGATTGGTCGGCCCCTCCCCCCCCTCGAAGGGCGGGCCAAGGCCGTCGAGGCTCTGCGGGGGGCGGCGCCCGCACGTCGCGACTCC
>JACNJP010000300.1:10122-10498 GCA_014382465.1 Planctomycetota bacterium | reverse complement strand
GCCACCCGGCGGCGCCGGGCCGAGGGTGCGGACGGGAAGCATCGGCGGGGGAGGGGGCGGCCCGCCGGGGGCCGCGGGCGGTCGACGTAGACCACGATGATCCAGTCCCAGGGACCGGGATCCGGCAGGACGAAGTCGTCGAGGTAGATGCCGGGCCGCGCCGGCGCCTCGAGGTGGCGCTCGACGGTCGCTTCCCCGAGCCGCAGCACCATGCGCAGCGGTCCCTCGGTGCGCGGCGCGCCGTCGGCGCGCCTGGTGTCGTGGACCGCGTGGCCCGCCTGGCGGCCCGGCAGGACCAGGTCGCGCTCGCTGAAGTTCTCGTCGCGGACCGTCCGGGGGGTCTGCGCGCGGCTCTGCCCTTCCGGGGGCGACGGCG
>JACNJP010000300.1:0-10112 GCA_014382465.1 Planctomycetota bacterium | reverse complement strand
TTATGGTAGTGATGAATTTCACAAAGAAATAAGTACAATGATAGCAAGAGTAACAAAGCTGACTTCACATGGAGGTGATAGAAAAAGTGATCACTATAAAGATCAAGCTGGTTAACCCCTTGATTTCAGCAACCTGGTCCGGCCGGCCCGGCAGGACCAGGTCGTGCTCGATGAAGTACTCGAAGCGGTCGGTCCAGGTGGTCAGCGCGCGGCTGGGCCATTCCGGGGCCGTGGCCGCTCCGTGGTCGTGGTCGGCGGCGGGGGCGCAAGCGGCCGCCAGGAGCAGGAGCAGGGGTCGGTGGGATCGTGCGGGCATTCCAATGGCTCGAAGGAAGGTGGAGGAGGCCCCGGCGCGTAGCGTTCGCGCCGGCCGGGCCGGAAGTTCATTCACCTACCGCGCGGCGCGCGGTCTTCAAGCCGAGGGCGGTGCCCGCGGAGCGGCGGCCAGCGGGATCGGCCGCGCCGGCCTGCCTTCGCTCTCGATGTGCCGGACCAACAGCCGCGGCGGCGCGGCGGCGATCCGGTACGGCGCCTCGGGCTTGGCGCAGGAGCCCTGCTCGCCGAACTGGCCCTTCTTCGTGGGCGAGAACGGCAGGTCGAGGCTGTGGTCGCTGGCCGAGTGCTGGTGGCCGTCGGGGGCCGAGTGGAGATGCCCGCCGTCCTCCAGGCAGACCGCCGTCAGGTCGTGCCCGGCCTCGCCGCCGTCGTCCTCGTGATGGTGGAAGGCGAGGTGGGCCGGCACCGCGACGCCGAACACCACCAGGAACCACGCTGCCAGCAGCAGGATCGGGAGACGCCCCAACGGGAGGGCGGCGGCCGGAGCGGGAGCCTGGATCACGAGTCCGAGGAGTTTAGGTCAGCCCTGGCCCGGCGCAAGCTCCGTCTCGGCCGGGCGGGCGCGCCACGCCGCCAGCAGCTCCGCTTCGCGCTCCGGCTGCATGCCGTAGGTGCCCCAGCGGTAGGAGCCGTCGCGCACCTCGTGGAACCATTCGACCATCTCGCGGATGGTGTCCCCCACCGGCCGGAACTCCATGCCGGCGGCGACGCCCTTGTCGTTGCCGAAGTAGACCGCGTAGGGCTCCGGCAGCCACAGCGGCAGCTCGACGAAGGGCCGGACCTGGTTCTGCATCAGGAAGTCGGCGCCGACCCAGGTGAAGCGGGCGTCGGCGCCGAGCACGATCTTGCAGCCGTGCAGGAGCTCCTGCATCGTCACCGGCATGGCGAAGCCGGCGGCGTTGTAGACCCCGGCCTTGCGCGCGGCGCCGAAGTCGACGCAGAACTCGCCGAGGTCGCGCACGTCGGTGAACTGGACGCGCGCGTCGGGATCGCCCGGGCACAGCACCTCGCCGCCCTGCTCGACCCGGATCGCCCAGTAGCTGAAGCGGTCGGTGGGGTCGTCGCGGCCGACGATCACGCCGGGGCGGAAGGAGGTCACGCGGCCGGGCATGGCGGCCTCGGCGGCCTGCTCGCACAGGGCCTTCAGCGGCCCGTAGAACTGCATCTGGCGGAAGACCTCGCCGATGGTGCGGATCTTCATGACCTCGCCCTCGGGCAGGGTCTGGATCGCGCCGTCCTCGCCGAGGTCGCCGCCGCCGGGGCTCGGCGCGTAGACCGAGCAGGTGGAGATGAAGACGTAGTGCTGGACGCGGTCGGCCAGGAGCCGGGCGGTGGCTCGGACGTGCTCGGGCACGTAGCCGGAGGTGTCGACGACCAGGTCCCACTCTCCCTCCGCGAGCGCGTCCAGGTCGCCGGTGTCGCGGTCGCCGCGGCGCTTCTCGAGCTCCGGGAACGACTCCGGGTTCGACTTGCCGCGGTTGAAGAGAGTGACCTCGTAGCCGGCGGCCTGCGCGGCGTGGACCACCGCCGGGCCGAGGAAGCGCGTGCCGCCGAGGACCAGCATCTTCTTGCCGTTGCGGCGGAGGCGCGGCGCCGTGGAGGCGACCGCCGGCAGCAGCGGGGAGGACAGCGCCAGGCCGAGGCCGGCGCCGAGGAAGTCTCGGCGGTTGAGGGGGGGCATGGGGGAGGTCTTTGGGAGCTGACCGCGCGCCAGGAAAGCTGGGGAAGGGTAGCCGAGCTCGGCCTTGCCTACGCTCCCGGCGCCCAAGAGATAGTCGGGTCCGCGTTATCCTTTGAAAAAGGGCGCAACGGCGCGAGAGGGTCCCTTCGGATCCGAATTCCATGAGTCAATTGCCCGCCGCAGTCCGTGGGAACGGGAAAGGATGACGGACTCTCCCGCTTCGCTCGAACTCCACGCCCTGCTGGCCAACGCCGGCTGGATCAAGCGGCTGGCCTTGGTGCTGCTCGGCGACGACGGGCTGGCGGGGGACGTCGTCCAGGAGACCTGGATCCGGGCGCTGCAACACCCGCGCAAGGCGGAGCACCGATCCTGGCTGGCGACCGTGACGCGGAACCTGGCCCTCGACCGCCGCCGCCAGCGGAAGCGGGCCGGCTCCCCGCCGGCGGCCGAGCTCGCCTCCAAGGAGCAGCGACCGGACGAGATCCTGGGCCGGGCGGATGCCTCCCGAAAGCTCGTGGACGCGGTGCTGGACCTGCCCGAGCCCTATCGCACCACCCTGCTCCACCGCTACTTCGACGACCTGAGCACCCGCGACGTCGCGCTCAAGCTGGACACGCCCTATCACACCGTCCGCACCCACCTCGACCGCGGCCTCTCGATGCTGCGCGACCGCTTGAAGAATTCACTCGGTGAAGCCTGGCGCGACAGCTGCGCCGTGATCGGCCTCTCGGATGGCCTCCAGAGCCTCACTCCACTTTCGGCGACCCTGCCCCTCCTTGCCATGACGACCAAGTCAACGCTCGCGCTCCTCGGCGGCCTGACTCTCGCCGCCGCCGCGGTGATCTATGGAATGCGTGAGAGCGCCCCGGCGACTCCAGTCGAGACCTCCCTCGAGTCCAGCCGGCCTGCACCGGCGCCCGAGGCGGAGCCAGCGAAGGTGGAGGAGACCAGGGTGGCCCTCGCCGGCCAGGCGGATCCGAGCGCGGCTGCCGTGTCGAACTCCGAGCACTTCGGCGCCGTCCTGGTCCAGATGCTGGCCTCCAATGGCGTGGATCCTCTGCCGGGGATCTCCCTCCGGCTCGAGTTGAACCACCTGGATATGCGCTTCCAGACCCTGACGGGAACCACTGATTCCGAGGGGCAGGTCGGTTTCCAGGTGGAGACGCCGGCCGATCTGCGAGGCCTGACGGTCCTGGCGACCGCCGACACGCCCTACCTGTTGCACCATGACAAGGCGCGAGTGGAAGACGGTGAAGAACACCGGATCGAAGTCGTCCTCCCCGAACCCGGCTGGATCTCCGGTGTGGTCCTCGACGAGACGGGGGAACCCGTCGCTGGGGCCGAAGTGAACGGGTGGTTCGAAGTGGCCATGCACGCCTTTATGCAGGGCGAACGGCCGCCGGAGAGGCAAACTCAAACCAACGCATCCGGCCGATTCACCCTCGGGGGTCTGTTCGGCCATTTCACCCTGTGCGCGGATTCTCCGGGAAGGGGATCGCCCTACCTGGTCGGCGGTCAGCTCGGTGCGGGCCAGCACTTCGAAGACGTGGTTCTCCGGATCATCGAAACCCGAGACGTGGTGGTCTGGGTGGTGGATTCCTCAAACGCGCCGGTCGAGGGCGCCGAGGCCAGAGTCCGAGGCCATTGGGGATCCAAGCTCCCCTTCGGTCCGCCTGGACAGAAAGGACAGGTCCGCAAGTGGCCTTCTTACCAGCGACGCATGACCACCGATGGCCACGGTCGCCTCGTGCTCCCCGATCTGCCGCGCGTACCTTTCGACTTGAACATGGGCAAGGTGGATCACCCGAGCGTGGAGCTGCTGCTGGCTCCGGAACAGAACCAGCTCGAGATCGTGCTCCCAGAGGGACGCACCCTGCACGGCGTGGTCACTGGGACGAGTGGCGCGCCGATTCCGAAGGCGAGCTTGGAGCTCTACTCCGGCGGGGATTGGCATCAAACCTGGTCCGATCAGGCCGGAGGATTCACCCTCCAGGGAATCCCCGCCGCAGGGCAGCAGACCGAGGTCAGCGGCATGGTCTTGGTGGCCCGAGCCCCGGGCCATTCCGTCCGGGTGGAGGTCTTGGCGCCACCTTCGCATGGCCTCGAAGCTCTCGCGATCGAACTCGAAACCGAGTGGAAGTTGTCAGGGAAGGTCGTCGACTCAGACGGGGGTCCGGTCCCTGGCGCGGCCTTGCGGATCACTGGAGACCGGATGGTGGGGAACCCGGAATGGTCGTGGAGCCTGGCCACCATGCCCTGGGAGCAGGTCTCCGGGCAGGTCGCGGAAGGACTCGGCCAGCTGGCCGAGACCCGGACGAACCGCGATGGGGAATTCGAGTTCCACGGCCTCTACGACGGCCTGTTCTCGATCGAAGTGACCGTCCACGATTTGCCCGTCCCCGCAGCCTCCGTCCAGTCTCGGTCGGGACAGGATCCCCTGTACATCACCCTCGGAGACGGACTCGAGGCCTTCGTGTCCCTCGCCGGCCGAGTCCTTGACGCCCGCACCGGCCAACCGGTCGAGGACTTCGAGGTCCGGCTCCAGCGGGATCAGGAGCGGCTGCTGCCCAAGAGCTTCGCCGACCCGGATGGCGACTTTGCCTTCCAGGGCCTCGACCCCGGCGACTACTGGATCTCGGTGAAGGCCGGCTCGCCCTCGCGCTTGGCCACTCGCCGCCTCGGTCCGCTGACTCCCGGCTCATGGACCGAGGACTTCCTGCTGGAAGCCACCCGCGAGATCCACTTGAAGACCGTCGACGCCGAAGGAAACCCGGTCCGCGCCTGGGTGGAGCTGCACGACGGCCCCGGGCGGGAGATGGGGAAGTTCAAGGAGCCCGGTCTGCTGGAAGCCAAGGGCGCCGACAATGACGGCCTGGTCAGCTTCAGCGAGGTCCCCGCTGCCAGCGTCTGGGTAGTGGGCACCCTCACCCGGCCCCAGGGAATGGGATCGCGTTGCGAGGTCCGCCCGAACGATGGCGGCTCTGATCCAGTGATCCTGGTCGTCGACTAGAATCCCTCGCGGATTCCGAAGGCAAGGAATTCAGATCTTCAGGTTCCTTCCGGCGCCCGCCCCTGCTCCAGCAGCCGCCAGATCCCCACCCCCACCATGCCCAGCAGCGTGGCGCCGTAGCCGCCGACCTGGAGGCCGAAGACCAGGTAGGCGGCCAGCGAGCCGTTCTTCTCGACAGCCTGCTCTAGGTCCGGATAACCAGCCAGCATCGCCTCCACGACCAGCGCGCCGATCACCACGGCCGACGGGATCCACAGCTTCCACGGCACCCGCAGCCGGTCCAGCGCCCGCCCAGCGCCCCACATCGTCAGCATGCCGGCGAGGGCCAGCAGCGGCAGCGCGTAGAGCGTGGTGCTGATGTCCCCGGCGAGCAGGAAGACCCAGGCACCGGCCACCGAGCCGAAGGCCCACAGGCCGTATTCGTCGCCCGGGAAGCGGAAGCCGAGCACGCAGCAGGCCCCCCACAGGAGCGGCAGGACCGTGGCGAAGTTGCGGCGGAGGCGCGGCACCCCCGAATGCTAGCCGTCCGTTTACCTGGACGGACCCATGAAGCCCAGGCTCATCTCCACCCTGGCTCTTGCGGCCGCCGGCTCAGCCGCCGAGCTGCACCATCCGGATACTCACCCCGAGCACCAGGAAGCCCACCGCCAGGATCGCCTGCGGGACCGCGTGCCAGGCGATGGCGCGGAAGCTCCACTCGCCGCGGGCGACCTTCGGGCCCATGCGGAAGCGGGCGTGGAGGAAGATCGGCACCAGCAGGACCAGCATGAACAGCTTGCCGAAGATGTGCGCGGAGACGGTGCTGTGGCCGGGCAGCCAGTTCAGCGGGTCGGGGACCCAGAAGGCCGCCAGCATCGGACCGGTGATGACCTGGATCAGCAGCGCCGGCGCCGCCAGCAGGAAGAAGCGCCGCTGGAAGGCCAGGACGACCTTCGGGTCGCCGAGCTGGCGCGCCTGGGGCAGGACCACCAGGGCGGCGATCAGGCTGCCGCCGGCGAGGATGACGGCGGCGAGGATGTGGAGGTTCAGGGTGATCGCGTTCATGGCTCGGAGTCGGGTTCAGCCCTCCCTCCTAGGCTGCCGGGCGGCGCCGTTCACCAGCACAATCGCTGCATCCGTGACCCGGACCTGGTCACCGGTGCGAACCTCGCCGTAATCGACGCCGTCCACCCGAAGCCGTCCCCGGTCGGCGATGCCTGGGAACATGCGGATCTCGATGCCGTGTGGCACCCCGCCCGGGACCGCCTCGCGGTCGAGGGACATCCAATAACTCACGCCGTTGACCTCGCCGGAGGTGAAGTGGGCGGCGCAAGCAGTCACCAGCGGCGCCAGGAGGAGGAGGACGGACCAGGATCGGCGCATGCGCGGATGGTATCTGCGCGAACCGCGGCTGGACGTCACGGCCAGGGGTCTGCAGGATGGAGGGCGTGGTGGCGATCTCCGGCAAGAAGGCCTTCGAGAAGCGCGCCGGCCGCAAGCTGCTGCGGGCGACCGGGCTGCTGCGGGAGTATCGGCTGCTGGCCTTCGAGCAGCCCGACCTGCTGGCCTGCCACAACGGCGCGGTGGTCGGCATCGAGGTCTCGCGGCTGTTCCGCGACGAGGGCGAGACGGGCCGTCCGCAGCACCGCGCCTACTCCCAGCGGCGCCAGGTGCTGCGCGCGGCCCAGGTCCGCCACCGCCTGGAGACCGAGTCCACGCTGGACCTGATGGTCGAGTTCTGCAACGGCAGCGTCGTCGAGGAGGGGCGCGTCCCGGAGCTGGTCGACGCCTTGCTGGAGGCCGCCCAGGAGGCGCCGGAGGAGGTCGGGGAGCAGCGCACGCTGCCGGAGGACCCGGTCCGCCGGGCGGGCCTGGCCGGCGTGGTGCAGGCCGTCCGCGCCACCCGGCTGGAGGGCCGCGAGGGCCCGCTGTGGGGCATGGTCAGCGAGCCCTGGACCGATGAGCGCGTCCGCGCGCTGGTCCAGCTGCGCCTGGACAAGAAGGAGGAGCTCCTGGCCCGCTACCGGACCGACGGCGTGCTGGCGCAATGGCTGCTGCTGATGTGCGACGGCCTGCCCGGCAGGCGTCCCGAGCCGCCGCACCCGTGCGCCGCCCCGGGCAGCTACCGCAGCTCCTTCTCGCGCGTGTTCGTCATGGACTTCACCGGCCGCCACTGGTGCGAGCTGGCGCTGGAGCGGGACGGCCGGCCCGGGTAGCCAGCCGCGGCCGATCTCGTACCCTCTGCCCTTCGACCAGTCCGCCGCCGCTTCCCCCGGACGACCATGAAACGGACCCTCTCGACGCTCCTCCTCGCCTCCCTGGTGTCCTGCGGCGCCGCGGCGCCCGAGACCATCCCGCTGTTCAACGGCAGCGACCTCGCCGGCTGGCACGCGGACGTGCCCGAGGCGGACGGCAAGACCGACGCGCCGGCCTCCTTCGGCGTCCGCGACGGCCTGCTGCTCAGCCACGGCAACCCGCCCGGGCACCTGATCACCGACGCCGCATACTCCGACTACCGCCTGGTGGTCGAGTACCGCTGGCCCGGCGAGCCCGGCAACTGCGGCGTGCTGGTGCACGCCTCGACCCCGCGCCGGCTCTACGGCATGTTCCCGGCCTCGATCGAGTGCCAGATGCACAGCGGCAACGCCGGCGCCTTCTGGTGCATCGGCGAGGACCTGCGGGTCGACGACGAGGTGGCGCGCCGCGGCCCGCAGGACAAGTGGGGCGGCGACGAGGGCGACGCCCGCCGCGTCAAGAACCTGACCGACGGCTCGGAGAAGCCGCCCGGTGAGTGGAACCAGATGGTGATCGAGTGCCGCGGCAGCACGATCGACGTCTGGGTCAACGGCGACCTCGTCAACCACGGCTACGACTGCACCGCTTCGGGCGGCCAGATCGCGCTGCAGGCCGAGGGCGCCGCCTGCGAGTTCCGCAAGGTGGAGCTGACGCCGCTGACGCCCGCCGAATGAGGCGCTGGCAGAAGGTCGCGATCAGCCTCGGCGTCCTCGCCGGGGCCGGCGCGGCCTTCTCCTACTGCCACCTGCCCACCAGCCGGGTCAAGATCAGCTCCGAGCTGATCATGCTCGGGGACCTGGACGGCGACCGGGAATGGGGCGCAGGGGACCTGAGCGCGATGGAGCGGTGCCTCGCGTCCCCCTTCGCCTCCGAAACCCGGCTGCTGGTCCTGCTCGACCTCAACCGCGACGGCCTGGTGGAGCCGGAGGACCTCAGTCTGCTGCGCCGCCTCTGCGAGTTCGGCGACCCCTATCGGGCCGAGGCCGAGGCCCGGGAGCAGGGCCAGCCCTTCCCCCGGCCGCGCGAGCTGTTCCGCTACTTCCCGACCTCCGAGTACCTGCAGCGGCCGCTGTTCACCCTCGAGCACGCGAGCCGCGGCGTCTCCCCCTTCGCCTTCCTGCGCGACTTCGAGGTCCCGGCCGCCGCCGGGCCCTACGAGCGCCAGCTCCTGCGCGAGATCTACGACGAAGCGCTGCGCTTCAGCTGCGCCTGGGAGCTCCGGCGGGCGGGGCTCTCGGAGGTCGAGGCGGCCTACGCCGAGGAGAAGATCCGGGCGGCCGACGAGCTCTACCAGCGGGGAGCGCGCTTCGAGCTGCTGCTCCACCTGATCGGCCTGGTCGAGGACGCCGAGACCCTGACGACCCGGGGGCAGTCGGAGTTCGTCCGCCAGCTCCTCCCCTTCCGCGACAGCTTGCGGGAGCTGCTGCTCTCCGAGGACTTCGCCGCCTTCAGCCGAGGCGAGATCGGCCACCAGGTGATCCTCGCGAGGGTCGAGGAGCGGCTGAAGGAGCAGCTCCAGATCGAGCTCGACGTCGCCGGGCTGGAGGCGCCGAGGGACCTGCTGGTGGCCGAGAACTACCTCGATCGCGCCGAGTGGCAGGCCTACAAGACCTCCACCAAGAACCAGGACTTCCGCGACTTGGTGCTCTACGCCCAGTACGACCGTCGTTACCTGCGGGCGGTCTCGCGCACCTCGCCGCGCCACCAGGACCTGGCCCTCCACAACCACAACCTGCCGATGGAGCTGCTGTTCCGCGAGGCGCTGCGGATCGAGGGAGGCGACAAGAAGGCCGCCGTCGGCCTGCTCGACGAGGCCATCCGCATCCCGATGAGCTGGGTGAAGAGCATCCCGCCGGAGCTGCTGCCGAGCTCGCTGGCGCTGGAGAATTTCCTGTTGCCCGGCAACATGGAGGACGGGTCGGACAAGAGCCGCCACTGGAACGTGTTCGGTGGCGTCGCCCTCTACAAGTCGCCGGAGGAGTCGCTGCTGCTGTCCTTCCGCCGCGAGGCGGACGACCTGCGGGCGGCGGGCTACGCGCCGGAGGCGATGCGCGAATTCGTGCGGGACACCATCGCCAACATCCACGGCATCTACGCGGTGGTCTCGATCCAGCCGCGCCTGCTGGAGGCGCCGTCGCAGGATTGAGCCCCGCTCAGGCCGCGGGGATGACGAATTCCCGCAGGTCGGAGCGCAGGATGGCGTCCAGCTCCGAGGAATCTCCGGCTTCGGTCTCGACCACCACGAAGCCGAACAGCGGATACTGGCGGTGGTCGAGCCGGACCAGCCCCAGCGGCCGCGAGAAGCCGGCCAGCAGGCGGTCGTAGTCGAAGGCGGCGATCTCGGCCGGTGCCAGGCCGGTGGAATTGTCGAGCACCACCAGGTGGAAGGCGCGGCCGGCGCGCTCGGCCAGGATCCGCGGCCAGTCGGGCCGCTGGTCGCGCAGGTAGGCGAGGTAGGGGTCGAAGCCCCAGGCCCGCTCGGTCAGCTCGGCGGTGGTGCAGAAGCCGCCGAAGCGCAGCGGGTTGACCTCGATCGGGGTGATGCGGCCGGCGGCGTCGACCCGCAGCTCGGCGTGCAGCGAGAAGCCACGCATGCCCTCGAGCGCCCCGAAGCGCCGCAGATAGGCGGCGAAGGGCTCGCGCCAGCGCTCCACGATCGCCGGCGAGGTGCGGTAGACCCGGTCGCTGACGTCGTCCTCGCCGGCGAAGACGTGCTCCAGCAGGTTGAGGACCACCGGCTCGCCGCGGTCCTCGAGGTAGGCGTCGACGGCGAACTCGGCGCCATCGATCCCCTGCCCGCCGATGCGGCGC
>JACNJP010000383.1 GCA_014382465.1 Planctomycetota bacterium | reverse complement strand
CACCGGCTAAAGTGACCCTCGGCGCCACCCGAGACCGCACTCATGCCGAAGAAGCGAGTCCCCGAGGCCCATTTCGGGGCGATCCTGCGCGAGGTCGACGGCGATACTCCCGCCGAGGGGCGGCGAAGACGAAGCAGCTCCGGCCGCGGGCGGGGACGGTGACCTCGAGCTCGACGGCGTATCCGCGGTCGAGGCTGACCTCGCGCCACGGGCCGTCCTCCTGGCTGACCCGCGCGCGGTCGACCAGGCCGGCGTAGTAGAGCGGCACGCGGATCGTCTTCGTGCGCGGTTCGTCGAGCGGGTTGAAGACCATGAGCAGCGCGCGATCCTCCAGCCGCGGGTTGACGTGCAGCATGTAGTCGAGGTCGCGGCCGTCGGCGCGGCGCAGGTGAAGCAGGTCGCTCTCTAGGATCGCGCGGTGGCGCTTGAACCAGTCCACCCAGCCCTTGACCAGCGCCTGGGTCTCCGGGGCGTCGAACAGCCGCGGGCCGCGCCAGCAGGCCTGCACTCCGAAGCCCAGGTTGTAGGCCAGGTGACCCTCGTAGGCGTCGAGGTGGTCCTTGAGCGGCTCGATCGTGGCCGCCGCGCCGCCGCCCTGGTACTCGGTAAGCGGCACGAACATCCAGCCCATGGTCGGGGTCTTCTCCCAGGTGCCGTCGAAGACGTTCTGGCGGCCGTGCAGCGGCTGCAGCGCCCTCGGCAGGCTCCAGTTCGTCTCGCGGTAGCCCATGCCGGTCTTGTTCGAGCCGGCCAGCATGTAGAAGTCGGGCACGTTCAGGAACACGCCGGTCTCACGGCACCAGCGGTAGAAGTCGCGGATCCTGGTCCACTGCCGCCACTGCGAGTCGGCCCAGCCCTGGTGGCCTGGGTGCGACTCCGAAGCGCAGAAGTCGCCCGGGTAACTGCCGTCGTGCTCGAGCAGGTCGAAGCCGGTGGCCTGATAGAAGGCGGAGAGCTTGCGGAAGTAGTCCTGGCCCCACGCGCTCTCCAGGCACGGAGAATTGCCGAAGAAGGCGTGGCCGGTCTCGCCGGTCTCCTGGTCGACGACGTCGTGCTCGGCCGAGATGCGCCGGCTCGCGAGCAGCGAATAGCCGCCGAGCTGGACGCCGCGCTCGTGGGCGTAGTCGGCCAGCTCCTTCATCTGCGCCAGGTAGGCCGGGTCCTCGTTCTCGATGTTGAAGCCGCTGCCGAAGGTCAGGATCGCCATCTCGAAGCCGACCTCGGCGCACTGGTCGAGCGCCAGCTTGACCGCCTCCGCCTGGGCGCTGCGGATGTGCATCATTAGCGGGTTCTCGGTCACCCACGGGGCGACCGTGCGGTACATGCGCCGCCGCGCCAGGCCCATGCGCTCGCGCTCGGTGGAGTCCTGCACCAGCTCGTAGATCCGGAAGCTGCGGAAGGTCTCGCCGGGCGCGACGTCGAGCTCGGGGCCGGCCGGCAGCCGGGTCTCCAAGAGCACCGGCGACTTGCGCTGGTAGTTGACCTGGGTCAGGTACTCGGGGTCGGGCACCCAGCGCACCACCTTGCCCGAGTTGACCGGCGACATGCCGCCGAAGGCGAAGTCGCTGACGACGTCGAGCCCGGCCGGCTTCCAGTCCTCGGCGCCCTCGACCCGCGACTCGGCCTCGACCGCCGCCAGCAGCTCGCTGGTGAAGGCGTTGAGGCGCACCGCTTGGCCGCCGCCGTTGTGGATCCACAGCTCCTTGCTGAGCAGCGGCAGGCCGTCGTAGAGCTCGTAACGGACCGTGATGCGGAGCTGCCGCAGCCGGTCGATCTTCCCCTGTAGCTCGGACACGGCGCGTCCGGCCAGGCCGCCCAGCGCGCGGAAAGCCTCGATCCGGCTGCGGCCTAGCTCGCCGGGGGCTGTGAAATCGCTGGCGCCGCCTGCGCGGTCGGTCTTGCCCAGGCGCACTCGCTCCGGCGGGCCGTCGGGCGCGCCCTCCAGCACCGCCAACTGGCGCCAAACGGCGCGGTCCTGCGAAGCGCGGCAGACGACGCGTCCGGGCTGGAATTCCACCCGCAGCCACCAGGCCCTGCCGGCGCCGGCGCCGGCGATCATCCGCTCGCTTCCGTCCAGGTTGACGCCGAACTGCTCCTGCCCCGGCCGCAGGAACAGCTTCAGCGCGCGCCCGTCCGGCCAGATCAGCGCCATCCCCGGACCCCAGCTGGCGCTGGCGTCGGTGCCTGGATCGATCCGGCACTCCACCACCTCGGTCGCGCCCGGCAGCTCGCGGCCGAGGAAGGCGTAGCTGTTGGCCAGCGCGTAGACCTCGCCGAATTTGCCCTCGTTGGCCACCGAGTTGCGCTCGTGGCGGTCCGACACCACCGGCTTCCAGGCCGGCGTGGCGCGGGCGAAGTCCTCGTCGACCAGCACCCGGCGCTCCGCCTCGGGGCCCGACATGCGGCTCATCATCGCCGCCTGGGTCTTGGCGTTCATTGCGAAGTCGAGTTCGAGCGAGACCCCGGGCGGCGGCCACGGCCGGCCCTCCGACGGCCGCGCTCGCTTCCAGCCGAAGGGCGCCTCGGTCTCGCCGATCCGGTGGCCGGCGTAGTGGAGGGCGGCGGCGTCGTCGCGCAGCGCAGGGATCCACTCCGGCAGCAGGAAGGCGTGGTCCGGCTGCCCCGACAGGCCGCCGACGGCGAAGTCGATGCCGTCCAGGGTCACGCGCGCCTCCGGCTTCGGCGACCGCAGCATGGAATCCCCGGTCATCAGATTGTCGAAGGCGATGGTGGCGGCGTCCGGCCGCAGCAGGAATTCGCGCCGGATCAGGCCGTTGTCGAGGGCGACGCGGTGGGCGGCGGCCTCCTCCTCGACCCGCGCCTGCCAGGGGCCGTCGTGGACCAGCCAGTCCGGCGCGCCCGCGCCCGCTACCACCGCGGCCGGGCGCGGCGCGGCGCAGGCCGCCAGCAGGATGGGGAGCAGCGTCAGGATGCCGAGGGTCGATCGCATGGCGCGAGCATCCTAGAACGGCCCGCGCGGGCGTCGGTGGCTATCCTCTTGCCACGATGCGGATGGTCCTCCCGATCCTGCTGGCGGCGAGTTCTTGCGCCGCCCCTTCGACCACGGCCTGGTCTCCGGCAACCGACGCCGCCCTGGAGCAGGCCGGCGCCGGCCGCGCCGAGTTGGAGAAGGCCCTCGAGCACTTCCGCGCCGCCGGCGATCCTCAGAAACTCGCGGCGGTCGAGTTCCTGGTCCAGAACATGCCCGACCGCGGCTACGCTCGGCTCGGATTCAAGAGAGCCGACGGAACCGAGGTGCCCTTCGAGGCCCTCGACTACGCCAACCTGAAGGAAGCCGAGGCCGCCTACGACGCCCTCGAGCAGGAGCACGGTTCGCTGGACTACGGCAAGGTCGACGGCGTCCTCGATTTTTAGACGATCACCGCCGCCTACCTGATCGAGAACACCGAGCTGGCCTTCGAGGCCTGGCGCAGCAAGCCCTGGGCCCGGGGCATGAGCTTCGAGGCCTTCTGTGAGCACGTCCTGCCCTACCGCTGCAGCGACGAGCCGCTCGACTCGTGGCGCGGCCCGCTGATGGAGCGCTTCGCCGGGCTGGAGGCGGAGCTGAAGGACCGGCAGAGCGCCGCCGAAGCCTCCGGCAAGATCGGCGGCGTGGTCGGCGGCATGGTGCGCTTCTGGGACCTCTACTACCTGCACCCGACCGACCAGGGCTACTCCGAGATGCTCGCCAGCGGCGCCGGCCGCTGCGAGGACATCTCCAACCTGATCAGCTACGCCAACCGGGCCAACGCGATCGCGGTGGCCTCGGACTACACGCCGGCCTGGGCCAACCGCGACAACAACCACGCCTGGAACGCGGTGCTCGGGCCGGACGGCCGCGGCCGCGCCGGCCTGTCGAACGTCGCCGCCAAGATCTACCGCAAGACCTTCGCGCGGCAGGCCGACTGCTGGGCCGAGAAGGCGGGGCCGGAGGAGTCGGTGCCGCGCTGGCTGGCCGGGCGGCAATTCGTCGACGTCACCGACCAGTACCTGGAGACCACCGACGTCACCGTCGACCTGGCCACGCCGGCGCCCGAGCACAGCACGCTCGCCTACCTGTGCGTCTTCAACGGCGGCGAGTGGATCGCGATCCACGGCGCCGAGGTCCGCGACGGCCGCGCCACCTTCGACCGCATGGGCCGCGGCGTCTTGCTGCTGCCGGCCTGGTACGACGGGGTGGAGTTGATCCCGGCGGCGCCGCCGCTGACGATCGAGAAGGACGGCGCGGTGCGCTGCCTGCGCGCGCCCGGAGAGAACCCGGTGGCGGTCGAGATCACCACCACCAAGCCCGAGACGGGCGACGCCGACACTCGGCGGCCGATCCAGGCGATCCAGGTCCAGCCCGGCCAGCGCTACGAGCTGTTCGTGTGGCAGGACGGCTGGCAGAGCCACGGCGACGCGGTCGCTGGCGATCAACCGGTCCGCTTCGAGAGCCTTCCCCCCGGCGCCCTCTACTGGGTGGTGGGGGAGAACGGCCGCCGTCTGGAGCGACCTTTCACGATCGTGGGGGGCCGCCCGCGGCTGTGGTAGGCCGGGCCGGCCACCTCGGCGCTCTCCGGCTTGACAAATAAGTGATTCCCAGAAAGTGGTTTACGGGGATTGGCGAGAACATGCTTTACAATGAAACGATTGGGCTGGACAAAACTCCTGCGTTACTTGACAATAATGCTCCGATGACTAGATAAACCCCATGAACTTCCACGAGCTCCACCCGGTCCAGCAGCGCATCCTCCAGGATGTCCAAGCCGGGAAGCCGAACCTGGTCGGTGGCCTGGCGGACAGCCTGGGCATGAGCCGGCAGGGGATCCACCACCACATCCGGATCCTGGAGGGGGAGGGGCTGCTCCGGGGCGAAGGCCGGACCCGGGCGCGCCAATACCACCTTCAGGTTCTGGCCGAGGAGACCGTGGACCTCGAGGTGTCGCCCGGGCTGGCCGAGGACGTGGTCTTCCGCGAGCGGATCGAGCCCTTGCTCGAGGATCTGCCGGCCGCCGCCGCCGGCCGCTGCTACTACGCCTTCACCGAGATCTTCAACAACGCCATCGACCACTCGGCGGGCCGCCGGGTCAGGATCGAGATCGAACGGACGGCGATGGAGCTCCGGCTCAGCATCGCGGACGATGGCGTCGGCATCTTTGACAAGATCCAGCGCGCGCTCGGCCTGGACGATCCACGGCTCTCGGTCTTCGAGTTGAGCAAGGGCAAGCTGACCACCGATCCGGAGAACCACACCGGCGAGGGCATCTTCTTCTCGATGAGGATGGCCGAGCGATTCGGGCTGGCCTCCGGCGGCCTGCGCTTCCGGGTCGCGGGCGGCCGGCTCGAGCTCGAGGAGCCGGAGCAGGCCCAGTCGGGCACGCGGGTCGACATGGGTTTCGACCTCTCCTCGGCGCGCACCTCCGCCGATGTCTTCGACGCCTTCACCGCCACCGCGGGGGAATTCGGCTTCACCCGCACCCGGGTGGTGGTCGAGCTGGCCAAGGTCGGCAGCGGCGACCTCGTCTCTCGTTCCCAGGCGCGCCGCGTGCTCGAACGGCTCGACCGCTTCGAGGAGGTGGTGCTGGACTTCACCGGCGTCGAGATGATCGGGCAGGGCTTCGCCGACGAGGTCTTCCGCGTCTTCCGCGGGCGCCATCCCGCGGTGCTGGTCTCGTGCGAACGGGACAGCGAGCGGGTGGCCCGGATGATCCGCCACGTCCTCGCCGGCCGCCGCGACCCCTGGCTCGAAGGATATGAGCGCCAGCGGGAGCGGCGGGGCGGCGATTAGCCCCCCAGCGCGAACATCTTCTCGATCAGCACATCCCGCAGCGTTTCGCGGGTCGAACTCGACGAGATCGTGTCGATGGTCTGTTCGGCTTGGCGCAGCAGCGGCTTGTCCAGCCCGTCGCGCGACAGGAAGGCGCGGACGCAGCTCTCCTGGCTCGACGAGGAGCTGAGCTGGCGCACCACGCCGAGGGCGGCGGTGAGCACGACGGCGTCGTGCGGAGTGGTCCGCAGGAGCTTCGTCAGCAGCTCCTCGCGGGTGCTGGTGGAGGAGATCTTGCCCACCGACTGGAGCCAGCGCAGGCGTCCGGCCTGGCCCAGCTCGCCGTGGAGCAGGGCGGCGTCGAGCACCGCGCCGTGGCTGCTCGACGAGGAGATGCTGTCGGCGGCGTCGAAGTAGGCGCCCATCGAGGCGTCGTCGCGCGGGGCGTAGGAGATGGCGCTCGAGAGCACCTCCTCCTTGGTCGAGGACGAGCTGATCGCGGCGGCGCTGCGGTAGTAGGGCCGGGCGCTGGCGGAGTTCAGCCGGCGGTCACGGGCCACTGCCTGGAGCACGGCGCCGTGGGAGCTGCTCGAGCTGATGCCGCCGGCCGCCTCGACGATCCGCACGGTCAGGGCCTCGTCCTCGCCGCGCTCGCCGGCCACGTCGACCAGGATCTCCTCCAGGCCCGAGCTGCTGGAGACCTTGGCGGCGGCGACGTCGACCGCCGCCACGAGCTGGGCGCTGCTGAGGTCGGGCAGCTTCAGGAGCGCGCCGATGTAGATTCGGATGGCGTTGCTGCTCTCGACTTCGGCGACGGCGGCCAGCAAGCCGTCGGGCCCGCCGTCCGCCAGCAGCCGCTCGGCCCGCGCCGCCGCCCCGACGCTGGTCTTGCGGTGCAGCTCGGCGACCACGCCGGCGAACCAGGCCCGTCCGGCGGCGTCGAATTCCTGCTCCACGCCGTCGATCTGGTAGCGGTAGAGGCTGGCGCCTCCGTCGCCGCGGCTGATGTCGAGCCGCCGCTTTCCGTCCCAGCCGTCCTCCTTGATGCCGAAGCTGGCGCCGGAGCCGAGCAGCCGCACGTCGCTGCCGTCCTCGCTCAGGTCGACCTTGCCGATGACCCGGATCTGCCGGGAGTTGTCGCCCTGCGCGTACTGGATGCTGGTGGTGACGCCGTCGGAGCTGCTGGTGAAGGTCGTGTAGCCGTCGCTGTGGTAGGTCCAGGATCCGCCCGAGCAGGCGGCGAGGGGCAGGAGGAGGGGGAGCAGGATGGGGGGCAGCAGGAGGGCAGGACGCATGGCGGTCTTGTTCGGAAACGGCGGGCCGGAGTTGCGCCCATCGTATCCAGCGGGCGTAATCTGTGCCCTCGTGGACGCATTCGCCCTCGGACTCGACTTCGGCACCGGCAGCGTGCGGGCGGTGGTGGCGGCGGCGGCCGACGGCCGGGTGCTCGGGACCGCCGTGGCGGCCTTCCCGACAGGCGAGGGCGGGGTCATCACGCGCGCCGGCGAGCCGCACCTGGCGCGGCAGGCGCCCACCGACCACCTGGCCTGCCTGGAGCGCTGCGCGCTCAAGGCGCTGGGCGAGGCCGAGCGGGCGGATCGGCGGTTCCAGCGCGAGCAGATCGCCGGCATCGGCGTCGACACCACCGGCTCGACGCCCTTGCCGCTTGACGACTCGCTGCGGCCGCTCGGCATGGACCCGGCCTTCCGCGACGAGCCGGCGGCGATGGCCTGGCTGTGGAAGGACCACACCGCCGCGGCCGAAGCGCGCGAGATCTCGCAGGCGATCCGCGACGCTGGCCTGCCGTACCTGACCCGCTGCGGCGGCGCCTACTCCTCGGAGTGGTTCTGGTCCAAGATGCTGCGCGCCGCCCGCACCGCCCCGGCGGTCGTGGCCGCCGCCGCCGGCTGGCTCGAGATGGCCGACTGGATCCCGGCCGAGCTGTGCGGCGTCGACGACTTCGCCGCGGTCCGGATCGGGGTCTGCGGCGCCGGCCACAAGGGGCTCTACAACCCGGAGTGGGGCGGCTGGCCGGAGCGCCGCCTGCTCGAATCCCTGCACCCCCGGCTGGCGGCCTGGCGCGACCAGCTCCCGGCCGAGGCGGGGCCCGCCGGACAGGCCGCCGGGGTGCTGGCGCCGTCGTGGCAGCAGCGGCTCGGCCTGCGCGCGGTGCCGGTGTCGGTCGGCGCGCTCGACGCCCACCTCGGCGCGCTCGGCTCGGGCGTGCGGCCGGGCTGCCTGGTGAAGATCCTCGGCACCTCGACCTGCGACATCACGGTCAGCGGGGACACGCCGGCGCCGACCGACATCCCCGGCGTGTCCGGCGCGGTCCACGGCAGCGTGCTGCCAGGGCGGATCGGGGTCGAGGCCGGCCAGTCGGCGGTCGGCGACCTTTTCGCCTGGTGGTCGCGGCTGCTCGGCGGGGCGGATCTGGTGGCGCTCGGCGACCAGGCGGCGGCGCTCGCCCCCGGCCAGAGCGGGCTGCTGGCGCTCGACTGGAACAACGGCAACCGCAACGTGCTCGCCGACCAGGAGCTGAGCGGGCTGCTGGTGGGGCAGACGCTCGGCACCACCGCCGCCGAGGTCCACCGCGCGTTGGTCGAGGCCACCGCCTTCGGCGCCCGCGTGATCCTCGAGCGGCTGGAGCAGTACGGCGTGCCGGTGGACGAGGTGGTGGCCTCCGGCGGCATCGCCCGCCGCAGCGAGCTGCTGCTGCAGATCTACGCCGACGTCTTCGGCCGCCCGATCACGGTCGCCGCCAGCAGCGAGGCCTGCGCGCTCGGCGCGGCGATCTGCGGCGCGGCCGCCGCCGGCCTGGGCTCGGTGGAAGAGCTGGCGGCGCGCATGGTGCCGCCGCCGACCCGGCGCTTCGAGCCCCGCCCGGCCGCGACCGCGGTCTACGACCGGCTCTATCGCCTGTACCTCGAGCTCCACGACCACTTCGGCGGCGTCGCTGCCACCGCCGACCTCTCCCGCACCATGAAGGCGCTGCTGGCGATCCGCCGGGCGGCAGCCTCGACGTCCCCGACACGATGAGCAAACCCCGCATCGGCCTCTACAGCGGCTACGACCCCCGCCCCTGGGTCATGAAGGACTGCTTCGAGTCCGACCTGGAGGTCATCCAGGGGCTGGTCAAGCGCATCGAGGCGCTCGGCAAGTATCAGGTGGTGTGGCCCGGCCGGCGCAAGAAGGGCTGGTCGAAGGTGGTCCACAGCAGCGAGTTGGCGCGCGACACCGCGCAGGTGCTGTTCGAGGCCGAGGTCGACGCCGTCATCAACGTCCACCCGACCTGGACCTTCCCGCAGCTCAGCCAGCAGGTGATGACCAGTTACGCCCAGCTGCTGCGCGGCGCCGATCCGACGGCGCGGCCGCGGCTGGTGATGGTGTCGATCCAGGACACCACCGTGCCGGGCATGGTCTCGGGCATGGCGACCGGCGGTGCCTTCAACCAGATCGGCATGAGCTTTGAGCACGTCTACGGCGACTTCGGCGATCCGGCGCTGCTGGCCGAGCTGGAGGGCGTGCTGGACCTGTTCGTGGCTCGCGCCGCCGCCGCGCCGCGGGTGCGCGAGGTGGTCGAGGGCCTGCACCGGCTGCACGCGCTCGAGTTCGGCAGCTTCTCCTTGCAGATGCCGACGACGCGCATCGACCAGGAGGAGCTGGCGCGGCGGTGGGGGATCTCGAGCGAGAGCCTCGACCAGCAGGTGTTCCTGGACCGGGCCTTCGCGATGTTCGACTGGGCCGGGGAGCCGGGCAAGAGCGCGATCCGCAAGATCCGCCACGCCGGGGTGCGGGAGGCGGTGGAGGGCAACTACGACGCCTCGCCCGAGAAGTTCGCGGTGCTGCCCGACCGCGAGGTCACGCGCGACAAGTACGCGCTGCAGGTGGCGATGTACTTCGCGGTCCAGGAGATCGCCGACGAGAAGGGCGCGGGCGCGGTGACGATCAAGTGCCAGGACGAGTGCAGCGGGGTGTATGCCACCTGCTGCCAGGCCACCAGCTTCCTCGGCAACGACACCGACCCCAACGGCAGGCGCAAGCGGATGATCCCGACCAGCTGCGAGACCGACCTGCCGACGATGTACAGCCAGTTCCTGCTCAAGGAGCTGAGCGGCAAGCCGAGCGGCTTCGGCGACTTCCGCTTCGTCAAGACCTTCGTCGATCCCGATCTGGCCGGCGGCTCCGGTGCCGTCAACGAACGCACCCTGCTGGCGATCGTCAACTGCGGCCAGCACCCGCTCTACTACGCCGGGCGCGAGAAGGACTCGCTCAAGCAGAAGCGCGCCGCGGTGGAATACCCCGGCCAGGAGCACTTCTACGCCGCCGGCGGCGCGGCGGTCCGCATGCGCACGGCCGGGGGGCAGGACATGACCGTCGCTAGGCTCGGCGTCGAGAACGGCCGCCTCTACCTGGTGGCCTGCCCCCTCCGCACCACCGAGGTCAGCCCCGACCGCCACGCCTCCTACAACCGCGCCTGGCCGATCATCGAGGGCGAGATCCCCGTCACCGACCAGGTCATGGGCCGCAAGTGGCCCAGCAACCACCTGGGCTTCGTCTACGGCGACCTCATCCCGGCGCTGATCGAGCTGGCCGAGCGGATGGGGCTGGGGTATCTGATTTGGGATGGGGCGGGGCGGGAGTTTTCGCGGCCGAGTTGATCTGAGCCAGGACGCGGCACCTCTCCGAGCGGGGCTGCCGACAGAGCTGGGCGATAACCCGGCGGCCGCGGAAGGGGTGCCGGTGCCCCTCGTCAAAGGCGG
>JACNJP010000282.1 GCA_014382465.1 Planctomycetota bacterium | reverse complement strand
GAAGGTCTTGGTGAGCACGCGGAGGTCGCGGGCCAGGGCCTGGCTTGGCTGGCGGGCGGAGAGGCGCCAGGTCCAATTGCCGTCGGCGGTGCCGGGGCGGTTCATGCGGGCGCCGGCGCCGAGGCCGAGGTGGTCCTGCATGGGCACGACGGCCAGGACGGCCGGCGAGCCGAAGGCGGCGCGGGCCAGGTCGCGGTGGATGGTGGCGGGACTGCCGCCGGTGTAGGCCAGCGCGCGGCGGCGGACGTCGGCGGGCAGCGCGGGCAGCCAGCCCTGGGTGGTGTCGTTGTCGTGGGTGCCGGTGTAGACCACCGTCCGGGCGGTGTGGGCGTGAGGGCGGTCGGCGCGGGCGCCGGGCCAGAAGGCCCACTGCAGGACCCGCATTCCCGGCAGGCCGAAGTCGTCGCGCAGGCGGCGGACCTCCGGGGTCATGACGCCGAGGTCTTCGGCCACCAGCGGCAGCTCGCGGCGGAGCTTGGACCGCAATGCCTCCAGCAGCTCGCGGCCGGGGGTGCGGCCCCAGCGGCCGCGGCGGGCGGTGCGGGCCCGTGGGGGCACCTCCCAGACGCGGTGCAGGCCGATGAAGTGGTCGATGCGGACGGCGTCGAAGCGCTCCAGACAGGCCTGGAAGCGGCGCAGCCACCAGCGGAAGCCTTCGCGGCGGTGGGCCGCCCAGCGGTAGTGCGGATGGCCCCAGCGCTGGCCGCTGCGCGAGAAGAGGTCGGGGGGCACGCCGGTCACGACGGTCGGCTTGCCGGCGGCGTCGAGGCGGAACAGCTCGCGGTGGGCCCAGACGTCGGCCGAGTCGAGCTCGACGAACAGCGGCAGATCGCCGAGCAGGCGCAGCCCCTGGTCCCGGCAGTGGGCGCGCAGCTCGGCCCAGCGCAGGTGGAACAGCATCTGCTCGAGCTCGTGGCGCTCGACGGCGGGGCCGAGCTCGCGGCGGGCGGACTTCAGGTCCGCGGCGGACCGCTGGCGGAGCGGCGCCGGCCACCGCCACCACGGCGCGCCGCCTCGCGCCTCCTTGATCGCGGCGTAGAGGCACCAGTCCGGCAGCCAGTCGCGGTTGCGGCGGCGGAAGGCCGCCAGCTCGTCCTCGGCGACGGCGAAGGCGGGAGCGCACCGCCGCCCCGGACCGCGGAGCAGGCCAGGGTCGCCGGCGAAGGAGGACGGGCTGCTGTAGGGCGAAGCGCCAGGTCCAGGGGGGCCGACCGGCAGCATCTGCCACCAGCTCTGGCCTGCCGCCGCCAGCCAGTCGGCGAAGCGCAGCGCCGCCGGCCCGAGCGGCGGGCCCCACGATTCCGGCAGCGAGCCCAGGTGGAGCAGGACGCCGGCGGCGCGCGCGGACAGCACCGGGTTCGGCCGCTTCACTCCCGCTCCGCGCCGGTCTTCCGGCCCAGGACCAACCCGCCGCAAGCGGGCAGCTCGAGCTCGAGCCCGCCGGCGGAGGTGGCGCGGTGGAGCTCCGGGGCGGAGGCTTGCGGACCACCGAGGCGGAACAGGACCTCCCAGGCCGGGGCGGACCCGCCGGCCGCGGGCGCCGGCAGTGCGACCGCGGCAGCGCGGGGTCCGGCGTTGAGCGCCACCAGGATCTGCTCTCCTGGGCCCTCGCGCTGGAACACCCACACGTCCTTGGCGTCGTCGGTGAGCAGGCTGCGGAAGCTGCCCGTTCGCAGCGCGGCGTGCGCGTTGCGCAGCGCGATCACCCGGCGGTAGAAATCGAGCTGCTCCGCCATCACGTGGTTGTCGCGCGGCGTGGCGTAGGGCTCGAGGTCCTGCCACAGCATCGGCTTGCGGCAGGTCGGGTCGTCGGCGCCCCACATGCCGACCTCGTCGCCGTAGTAGACCATCGGCGCGCCGACGTAGGTCATCTGCAGCAGCGCCAGCAGCCGCACCCGGGCGTAGTCCTCGGCGCCGGGCTTGGCGTTGTCGTAGCGCGGGTTGCTGTCCTGGGAGCGGTTCTCGCGGTCGTAGTCGCGGTCGGGGTTGAGCATCATCGACGCCACCCGGTCGGTGTCGTGGCTGGCGACCAGGTTCTGCAGCGCGTAGGTGGCCTCGGCCGGGTAGGCCAGCCGCAGCGCCGCCAGCCGCGCGGCGCACTCCGTCGGGGTGATCTTGCGTTCCCGGTGGCCGATCCACTCGATCGCCGCCCGCGCGAAGGGGTAGTTCATGACCGCGTCGAAGCGGCGGCCGTCGAGCCAGGCGCTGGCGTCGTCCCAGACCTCGCCGACCAGGTAGGCCTCCGGATTGACGCCCTTGACCACCTCCCGCCACTCCTCCCAGAAGCCGCCGGGGACCTCGTTGGGCACGTCCAGCCGCCAGCCGTCGATGCCGTCGGAGGGGTCGCCGTCGCCGTCAGGGTCCATCCAGCGCCGCGTCACGGCGAACAGATGCTGCTTCAGCGACTCGCTGGCGAGGCCGTCGGCGTCCTTGGCGAACTCCGGGAGCATGCCGAAGCCGGCCCAGCCTTGGTACTCGAAGGGCTCCCAGCGGGTCACCGAGAACCAGTCGGCGAAGCGCGATGCCTCGCCCTTCTCGCGCAGGTCGCGGAAGGCCAGGTGGTGGTCGCCGACGTGGTTGAAGACGCCGTCGAGGATCACCTTGAAGCCGCGCGCGTGCGCCTCCTTCAGGAACTCCAGGAAGGCGCGGTCGGCCTTCGTCCACTCCCAGGTCGAGGGGTCGAGCAGGTCCTCGCGGGCCGTCACCGCGGCGAAGTCGTCGCCGCCGCCGTAGAAGTCATCGATGTGGCGAAAGTCAGTGGCGTCGTACTTGTGGTGGCTCGGCGACTGGAACACCGGGTTCAGGTAGAGGGCGTTGACGCCCAGCTCCTGCAGGTAGCCGAGCTGCTGGCGCAGGCCGGCGAAGTCGCCGCCGTAGCGGCGCTGGAACACGGCGTAGTGGTAGAAGGTCTGGCCGCTGCGGCGCTCGTCCGGCTGCAGCTCGAACCACTCGCTGGTCCACGGCGTGGCGCCCAGCGGACCGGCGGCGGCGTCGCCGTCGCGGAAGCGGTCGACCATGATCTGGTACCAGACCGCGTGCTTGGCCCAGGCCGGGGTGCGGAAGGGGTTCTCGGGGGCCGACACCAGTCGGTAGGTGGCCGGATCGCTCACGGTGGTGACTCCATCGGTCAGGACGAAGGTGTATTCGGCCGGCAGCGCCGCCGACGCCACCGCCTCCCACAGCGCGGTCCGGGCGTCGGCGTGGACCACCGCCATCGGCACCCGCGCGCCCCCGCGCAGCGCCAGCGCGACGCCCTCGACGTCGTGCGCCTGGGTCTGGTAGCGGACCTGGATGCGGCCGCCCGGCAGGTGCTGCAGGTCCCGCGGACGCCGCGGGTCGTGGCCCAGGGCGGCGGCCTCGATGCGGCCGTCGCCCACGACCCCATCGGAGACCCCGAGCCGGGCCAGGCGGCCCAGCGCCAGCACCGAGTTGAAGCCGGAGTGGCCGTCGTCCTCGCGTTCGGGGTTGCGCGGATCGGGGGTCCAGCGGTCGCCGTCGACCACGAATTTGTAGAGCCAGCGGCCAGCCTGGAGCGGCAGGGCGGCGCGGAAGACGCCGTCGCCGCCGCGGCTCATCGGCGTGATCCCTGAGTCCCAGCCGTTGAAGCTGCCGGCCAGGAAGACCTGCTCGGCGCCGGGCGGCGGGTCGAAGGCGAATTCCACCCGCAGCAGGCCGTCGGGGCCGGGCTCGACCGCCACCGACTCCGGCTGGGAGCCCCCGATCTCGGCCGCGGGCCGCTCGAGCGGCGGCGCCGGCGGCCAGGCGGGGTCCTGGAGCAGCGGAAGAAGGAGGGTCAGCAGCGCCATCTGAGGCCACAATCTACCCCACCGACCGGCTCACGCCCCCCTCCCGCCGCCGTAGGAATCCGCGGCCCCAAAATCCGAAGAAGCGCAGTCATGAAACCTCTCGCCAGGATCCTTCCCCTCTCCCTCACCACCCTGGTCCTGGCCCTGCCCGCGCCCGCCCAGCAAGGCCAGCCCGCAGCCTTGATGCCGGCCGACGTCTTCGCCTACGCCGAAGTCGACGCCGGCGCCCTGGACCGCGGCCTCCATCAGCTCGACCTGGTCCAGCTCCTGGAGGACCCCGAGTTCTACGACTTCTTCCTGCCGCTGTTCGAGACCCTCGGCGCCGACCCGGCCCGGCCGGTCGACTCGCTGCTCGGCCACCTGCCGGTGGACCAGTACCTCGCCGGCCAGGCCGCCATCGGCGTGCGCGGCTTCCGCGTCTGGGTGAAGCAGCCCGACGGCTCCGAGACCCGCCTCGAGATCGCGCCCGACTCGCCGATCGACGCCCGCGGCCTGCTCGACCTGGCCGGCATGTTCGCCTCCATGGGCATGGACTCCCGGCTCGTGGGCCCGGCCGAGTTCGGCTGGAATGTCGACGAGCTCAGCTACGAGATCGGCATCGACCTGGTGGCGGTGCTCGACCCGGGCCCGGCGCTGCGCCAGCACGTGCACGAGGCCCTGGCCGCGCCCGTCGGAAGCTGGGGGGCGCTGACCGAGCTGCACGTCGACGACATCGCCGGCCGCAGCGTCACCCACCTGTCCTTCGACGCCATCCAGACCAAGGGGATCGTCACCGACCTCTACGCCGACCTCAGCGGCGACCGCTGGGTCATCGCCACCAGCCTCGAGACCTTCGAGGCGGTCATCACCGGCGCCCCGGCCGACTCGCTCGCCGGCAACCCCGACTTCGTCAAGGTCCGTGACCGCATGACCAGCGGCGACCCGGTGCTGTTCTTCTACGGCAACCACGGCGACGAGATGGCGATCCTGGAGAACTTCGTGCCGCCGATCCTCGGCGAGGCCGCCGACCTTCTCGGCTGCGGCTCCTACGTCGGCTCCGGCTTCGCCCTGTCGATGACCGAGGGCGGCGTGCGCGAGAGCTTCGGCCTGGTGCTCGACGGCCAGCCGAGCGGCCTGTTCCGCCTGCTCGACGCCATGCCCGGCGGCATCGACATGGCCGCCAAGGCCCCGGCGAACGCCGCCGCCCTGCTGAGCTTCAAGTTCGACCCGGAGATCTTCCACGGCCGCGTCCTCGAGCTGATGGAGACCCTGCTGCCAGGCACCGGCCAGCGCCTCGGCCGGATGATCGCCCTCCAGACCCAGGCCGCCGGCTTCGACCTCGAGGGCGAGTTCCTGGACGTCTTCGGCGACGAGGTCAGCTTCGTGCAGTTCCCGCCGGCCGGCATGATGATCCCCGACTGGCTGCTGTCGGTGGACGTCAAGGACGAGGCCGCGGCGCGGGCCCTGATCGCCAAGCTGCAGGCCATCGCCGCCGCCGAGGGCGCCCCGGTGCGCTTCCTGCCCGCCGAACTCGAGGGCGGCATCGCCGCCCAGAAGATCGTGATCCCGGACGCGCCGATCCTGCCGCCGACCATGGCGGTGACCGGCGGCCGGCTGCTGGTGGCCTCGCAGCCGCACCTGCTGGTCGCCGCGGCCACCTCCTGGGGCGGCGACCCCGGCGCCACGATGGCGGCCGGCGAGGTCTACGGGCGCACCATGCGCGGCCTGACCGGCGGCCACGCCGGCGACGCCGCGCTGCTGGCCTACGCCGACCTGCGCCAGATCGCGCCGCCGGTGCTGATGATGACCCTCGGCATGATCCCGGCGGAGTTCGCCGACGTCGGCGCCGCGCCCGAGATCGGGGCCTTCGCCGGCCACCTCGGCGGCGTCGCCATCGCCCTGCGCAACGACCGTGACGGCGTCACCCTCGACACCTTCGGCCCGGTCGGCATGCTGCTGCCGGCGATGGCAGCCGGCGCCCTCGCCTCCCGCCGCATGGTCTTCGACGCCTCGCAGATCGTCGTCACCACGGACGGCGGCGAGGAGATCCACGCCGGCAGCGCCAACGAGCTCAACACCCAGGCCTGGTACCTGGTGCGCTTCGCCGGCGAGGACGACGACTCCTACCAGGCCGGCCTCAAGCTGGCCCGCGTCGCCACCTCGATCGAGCCGGAGAACCACTGGTTCCTCAACACCCTCGGCGTGGCCCAGTACCGCAGCGGCGCCTTCGAGAAGGCGCTCCACACCTTCCACCGCTGCGAGGACATGAACCAGGCCAGCTCGAACCAGTACGACGCCGCCAGCGACGTGCTGTTCCAGGCCATGTGCCACTGGCAGCTCGGCCACCACGACGACGCCCGCGCGCTGCTCGAGAAGTCCAGCCACATGGTCGGCCCCGGGAGCGATGACGAGATCAACGCCTTCTACCAGGAAGCCCACGACCTGATCGGCGGCTGAGCGGCCACCCGCCGTCTTCCGGAGGGTCCGCCCCTGGGGCGGACCCTCCTCCCCTTTCCCGGGAAGGGACGGCCGCCCCGGAACCCCCGCGGCGGGGAGCCAGATTCCGCCCGCCATTCCGGTTCTCTTGGTACCATCGGATATTCGCCGTCGGCGCAGCATCCAGCCGCCAAGGACGCGAGAACCGCCACCACCGGAGCTCCGTCATGCGATCGACCTTTCCCGTCCTTCTCCTCCTCGGCCTCGCCCCGACCCTGCCCGCCCAGGCCCTGGTCCACGAGGTGATCTACACCACCCTGCCCGGCTGGCCGCAGAGCGACGTTCCCGGGCTGCCGGGGGTCCACCTGTTCGACAGCTCGAGCTACTCCTGGGAGCGCTCCTCCATCGCGGTGGGCCCGAACGGCGACCACGTCCTGATGGCCGCCACCGACGACTTCTACGGCGTCCGTCTGGTGCTGCTCGTGAACGGCCAGCTCGTGCTCGCCGAGGGAGACCCGGCCCCCTGGGCCCCGGGCGAGACCGTCGAGCTCGGCAACAGCTCGGTGGCGATGAACCGCTACGGCGAGGTCGGCCTGCAGAGCTTCACAAACGGGCCGAGCGCCACCGACGGCTACCTGCTGCGCTACGACGGCGGCTGGACCTTGCTGGCGCAGGAGGGCGGGGCGGTTCCCGGCGTGAGCGGCGCCACCTTCACCTCCTTCAAGTCCCTCGCCGCCCTCGGCCTGGACGACGCCGGCCAGGCCGCCCACTTCGCCTATCTCACCGGAGCCCCGTTCTCGAGCGGTCTGTTCCACGCCGGCGGGGTCCTGGTTCGGGCCGGGCTGGACGCGCCGACCGGCCAGCTCAGCGGCCTGAACGACCCCTACACCGCCTTCGAGAACGGCAACCAGGTCCGGATCTCGCCCGACGGCCAACACTGGTCGACCAACGCCTTCCTGATCTACCCGAACGTCGTCGCCGTGGACGGTGCGGTCGTGGTCCAGGAGGGCTACGCAATCCCCGGCTCCGGCTCGGCCACGCTTGCCTGGGACATCACCGACCACCGCTGGGACGCCGCCAACCGCTGGTACGGCCTCGGCCGCTACCTGCCCAACGGCCGCTCGATGTGGGCCGTGCGCGACGGCGCCCTGCTCGCCGCCACCGGCCAGGAGACCTTCCCCGGCTCCGGCTACGCCTGGAACGAGCAGATCGAATTCGTCTGCGGCGCCGCCAATGGCGACTTCTACGTCGGCGGCGACTACCTGGTCCCGCCCTACGGCCTCGGCCGCGTGATCGTGAAGAACGGCGCCGCGCCGCTGCTCACCGACGGCGACGTGATCGACATGGACGGGGACGGGGTCTACAGCGACAACGTGACGATGATCCTGCTCGAGTCGACCGGCTACGCGAGCGAGGACGGCTCGCTCTACACCGTGATCCGGGCGCGCGACAACAACACCAACACCTACGGCTCGGTGTTCCTGCGCATCGGCCCGCCGCGACCGGTGCTCGAGCTGCGCAACCTGGTGGCCGGCCAGACCGCCGAGATCGAGGTCAGCCTGGCCCAGCCAGGCGACCTGGTCCTGATGGGCTACTCGCTCCGGGGCGGCGGGCCGACCACCGTGCCTTCGCCCTGGGGATCGCTCGAGGTCGCGCTGACGCCGCCCTTCGAGCGCCTGCCCTCGCTGGCGGCCGACCCGAACGGCGTCGCGCTGCGCACCGCGGCGGTTCCGGCCGGCGCGAGCGGCGTTCAGGTCTGGGCGCACGCCGCGGTCGTGCACGCCAACCGCGCCACCCTGACCCTGCCGGTGACGGCGACGGTGCTCTGATCACCCGCGAGCGAGCAGCATGGGCCGGACGGCAGGGAAGCGGTCAGCCCACCACCTCGGCCAAGCCGTTGGTGAAGGTGACCGAGCCCAGATCGAAGGCGTGGAGCCACACCGCAACTCCGCTGGCGCCTGCCGGCACCGGGACGCGGATGCTGGCGTGGCCGACCCCGTCGGCGGTCATCTGCGGCAGCTCGGTGTAGGGCGGCGTCAGCAGCAGGTCGCCGAACGGCGTGGACTTCGGGCCTCCACCCGCCAGCGAGTAGCCGTGCCGGACCACGCCGTTGGGCGTGGCGTTGTCGACGCTGATGACCGCGACCGCCCCCGCCGCCAGGTTGTTCACTGACAGCGCTGGGCCGCTGGCGCCGAGCTCTTCGAGCCTCAGGGCGAGGTCGGTCTCGGGGAGCGGCGTGCACGGCCACCAGGTCACCCCGGGCGTGTCCAGTGACCAGGCCATGCAGGAGAGGCCGCCGGCGAAGTCCTGGGGCGCCATCTCCCAGTTGAAGCTGGTGCCTGCGCCGGACGAGCCGGTGCAGATGATCTGGACCCAGTAGGTGCCGCCGGCCAGGGGCAGCGACACCGGCAGCCGGTACTGGAAGCGGTATTCGTCCAGGCTGACCGGTCCCGCCGGGAAGCTGACGCCGGTGGCGGTGATCGCGGGCGAGACTCCCAGGTAGCTGGCGATCGCTGCGCCCGGGACCGAGCCCAGCGGCCCGGGGGCGTCGAGGTGGACCGAGATGTCGAAGGTGTCGCCGTGGAGCTGGTCGTCGTCCCAACCGCCCCACCAGGTGACCTGGTCAAGGATCGCGCCGGTCGTGGACGGGAGCACGAAGTTGTCGGCGTTGGCCTGCACGCCGGAGTGCGACCACAGGCTGAAGACCTGGCTCGGCGGCTGGTCGAGCGGGACCTGCTGTCCGGCGGCGGTGCCGGGGAGCAGGGCGGCGGCGGCGAGGAGGCAAAAAATGGGAGTGCGAGGGTTCATCGGGGAAGGGGTCGCAGGGTTCGAGAGGGACGGCCGCAGCGGCGAGGACCGGACCGGTGACCACCGTTCCACTCTACCGCGCACCTCGGCCTCCAGATCCGGGAGAACGCGCCGCTAACTTGAAGCCCTCAAATGCCCCTCCGCCTCCTCCGCGACGCCCTCCGCTGGACCCTCGGCGCCCTCGCCGCGGCGCTGGTGCTGTGGTCCTTCGCGCGCGTGATCGGGCGGGAGTTCGGGCGGCCGGACGGCGCCGCCGCGGTCGAGCTGACCGTCATGCACTGGTCGGGCGAGGGCGGGCAGGAGGAGGACCAGATCGTGCAGCGCCTGCTGCGCGACTTCGAGGCCGCCAACCCCGGCGTGCGGGTGCGGCGCATCAATCCGGGCGACTCCGGCTCCTACTACACCAAGCTGCAGACCATGCTGGCGGCGGGCGAGCCGCCGGACGTGTTCTACGTCGGCACCGAGCGGCTGGCGGCCTTCGGCTCGGCCGGGCTGCTGACGCCGGTGGAGCCCTTCCTCGCGGCCGACGCTGCCGCCGGCGACCCCACGGCGATCGAGCTCGACGACTACTACCGCTCGACCGTCGACGCCTTCCGCTTCGACGGCCGCTCCACCGGCCGCGGCCCGCTCTACGGCGTCCCCAAGGATTTCACGACGGTCGGCTTCTACTACAACGAGGAGCTGTTCCGCCGCGCCGGGCTGGCGGCGCCAGCGGCGGACTGGACCTGGGACGACTTCCACGCCGCCGCCCGCGCCATCGGCGAGATCCGCGAGCCGGACGGCAGCCAGCCCTACACCGGCGCCGAGTTCGTCACCTGGCCGACCATGGTGCGGGTCTTCCTGCGCACCTGGGGCGTCGACCTTGTGACGCCCGACTTCGAGCGGCTGCGGCTCGACGAGCCCGAGGTCTACGCCGCGCTGGACAAGCTGCGCGCCTGGCGCCACGACGAGCCGCGCACGCTGACCAGCGGCAAGTCGAAGGTCGCGACCGGCGCCAGCGTCTTCCGCACCGGGCGGGTCGGCATGGCCGGGCCCTTCGGCCGCTGGGTGGTGCCGAGCTACCGCCAGATCGAGGACTTCGGCTGGGACTTCGCGCCGCTGCCGCGCGCGCCCGGCCGCGAGCCCGAGAACGTCGTGCTGACGGTCGCCTGGGCGATCTCGACCCGCAGCGAATTCCCGCAGGAGTCGTGGAAGCTGGTGCGCCACCTGTGCAGCGCCGAGGCGCAAGCCGCCGCCGCGCCGCTCGGCCTGGCGGTGCCGACCTTGCGCGCGGTGGCCGAGAGCCCGGCCTTCCTCGACGCGGCGGTCGAGCCGCAGAACGACCGTGTCTTCCTCGACCAAGCCGAGTACGCGCGCGGCGTGGACTGGCCGGCCAACCCGAAGTTCGAGTCGCTGATGGGCTCGCGGCTCGACCAGGGCATCAAGACCGGTGACCTGCCGCTGCCGGCGGCCATCGCGGCCTTCGAGTCCGCCTGGGCCACCGAAGGCGCCTCGCCGCTGGCGCGCGGCGGCTTCCCGCCGGTTCCCTGGGGCCGCCTCCTCGGCTGGACCGCGGCGCCCGGCGGCGCGGCGCTGCCCCTGGCGCTGGCCTGGTG
>JACNJP010000387.1 GCA_014382465.1 Planctomycetota bacterium | reverse complement strand
GGCCCGGCTGTCCCGGGAGTCGGTGGACGGGAGGGAGGAGACCCTGCTCCAGGCCTCCGCCCTTACCGAGCCCCCGAAGCGCGCGCCCTACTACAACCGGCTGCGCGACCTCCAGCAACAGATCGCCTTCAACGAGGGCATCACCCCCGACAACGAGGCCCTCACCCGCCAGCAGTTCGAGAGCACCAGCCGGGACCTGCTGCAGCAGATCCGGGCCAAGAAGGCCTTCCTCACCCGGCGGGTGGCCAACCTCCAGAAGGAGGTCGTGGAGGTCGAGAAGGACCGCGCCTACTACGAGGACCTGCTCTCCCGCAGAGAGGGGGTCGAGGCCAGCTACCGCCAGTACGCCGCCAAGGAGGAGGAGGAGCGGATCGCCAAGGCCATGGACGCGGACCAGCTCACCAGCGTGCGCGTGCTCCAGTACGCCACCGAGCCGATCAAGCCCTACTTCCCGAACCGCTTCGTCCTGGCGCTGCTCGGCATCCTCCTCGGCGTCCCCGGCGCCGTCGCCTTCGCGTTGCTCCGGTCCTACTTCCACAGCAGGGTGGCCACCGTCCAGGACGTCGAGAGCGAGCTGGGCCTGCCGGTCCTGGCTTCGCTGGCGCGCCTGCCCAACCGGGCCTTCGCCGGCGGCCTGCCCGACTCGGTGATGAAGGGTGCCAAGCTGGTGATCTCGGCCATCGACCAGGCCGGGGTGAAGACGGTCTGCCTGGCCTCCTCCACCCAGGGGGAGGGCGCGGCCACCATGGCCTCCGCGGTGGCGGTCTGCGCCGCCAAGGACGGCCGCAAGGTGGTGTTCGCGACGCCCGACGGCGTCACCAACCCGGCGGTGACCGCCGAGGGCATCCAGGTGCTCGACCTCTCGGGCATGGGGGTCGCCGAACAGAAGCGTGCTGTGAGCGAAGCCGCAGCCGGCTGCGACCTGGTGATCATGTCGGCCCTGCCGCTGGCCGGCGCTGACGGCGGCCTCTACGCCTCCTCGGCCGAAGCCGCGGTCTTCGTCGTCAGCGGCTCCGGGGTCCACATCGAGGTCGCCCGCCGCGGTCACTCGATGCTGAACCGCTACTGCGGCAAGGTCCTCGGCGCCGTCCTGACCCAGCGCCGCGACCCGATCCCGCGCCTCCTCTACCGCCGCGTCTGAGCCCGTGGCTCTGGGCAGCCGCCGCGACACCCACGACCTCGACGGACTCGCCGGCCAGAAGGCGGCTCCGTCGGGCGCGGCGGCGGTCGTCACCGTGCTCACGGCGATCCTCGCCGCCTTGGGCGCCGCCTTCACCCACTACGGCGGGGGTCTGTGGCAGCTCGTCATCCTGATGGCGCTGGTGATCTGCGCCGGGCTCTCGGCCTGGCTGCTGACCTACCGGCAGTTCATCAACCTGACCACAGGACTGCTGGCCTTCACCTTCCCGATGGCCCTGAACCTGCAGCTCTATGAGTTCCCGGTCGGGAGACTGCACAGCGGCATGCCCCCCGGGGTGGCGATCTGGGAGAAGGACTTCTTCCTCCTGATCCTTTGGATCGACTGGTTCGTCGACGTCTGCCTGCGTCGGGACCGGAAGACGCCCAAGATCGGTCCGGCCGCGCGCTGGCTGGGATTGATGGTCGCCGGAGCGCTGATGTTCCCGGTCCACTCGCTCTACCTGCCGGGATCGATGATGCTGTGGGTGGAGCTGGTGCGCTACGCCCTGGCCTTCACCTATCTGGCCAAGAAGGTCGACAGCACCACGGTCCTGAAGTGGATCATCATCGGGATCTGCGCCCAGATCTGGATCGAGAGCCTGATCTCCTGGGCGCAGTACGCCACCGGCGGGACCCTCGGCCTCAAGTTCCTCGGCGAGACCAGGATCCGGGAGGAGGAGATCCCGGGCGGCGCGCTGATCCGGACCGGCGCCCTGATGGGCCACCCGAACCGCTTCGCCGAGTGGCTGGTCCTGATCGGGCCGGTGCCGCTGGCGATGGCGCTGCAACGCAACATCAGCGCCCTGGCGAGGTCGGCCTTCTGGGCCACCTTCGTGGTCCTCAACGTCACGCTGATCCTGACCTTCTCCCGGGCCGGCTGGGTCTGCGCGGTCTTCAACTGCTTCGCCACCTACCACCTCGCCAAGCGCCGGCTGGGCAAGCCGCAGGTCCGCAGCCTGTGGGGCCCGGCGATCGCCGGGGTGGTGGTCCTGGTGGTGATGTTCCTCGGCATCGACGAGATCAACCGGCGCCTGACCGCCGACGACAAGGGCTCGACCTTCGCCCGGATCCCGCAGTTCCTCACCGCCCTCAACGTCATCGCCCACAACCCATTCTCCGGGGTGGGCCTCGGCTCGTACACCGGCTACATCCACAAGTACGCCGCCTTCGACGGCCGCTACATCAGCACGCTCACCTTCCGGGTCCACAACGGGCTGCTGCTGTGGACCGCCGAAGCCGGCCTGGTCAGCGCCCTCGGCTACGTCATGTTCTGGTTCTACAACCTGAAGAAGGCCTGGGGCATCTGGCGCTTGAAGGACGATTTCCTCGCCCTCACCGGGACCGCCGCCTTCATCGGCCTGATCTCCTGGTGGGTCAAGAGCATGTACAACATCCACTCCCCCCTCACCGACCACGCGATGTGGATGCAGGCCGCCTTGATCTACGTGGTCTACAACTGCGCCAGGCGCCAGCAGCGCGAGCAAGGGCTTCCGGCCCCGTGAGCCTGGGCTCCGCCTTGGCCCGGGCCCTCCGCAAGCTGCGGAGCGAGGGCCCGATGGGGGTGATGCGGGCCTTGAAATGGAAGTTTTACCGCCACAAGGTCATGATCGTGTGTCGGAGGGAGCTGGCCCTCCCCGTCTTCGAGGTCAAACGCCTGATGCTCCCGGAGCGGATCAGCATCGTCCTCGCCACCCTTGACCACCTCGACCTGATGGCCGCCAATTTCCCGCAGAAGCGGGACTGGTACCGCCAGAGACTGCAGACCCCAGGCTATTACTGCTCCATCGCCCTGCTGGATGGCGAGGTCCTGGCCCACAACTGGTTCTGCACCTGTCCCCACTTCGACCCCGAGATGCGCTGCGAAATCGTTCCGGAGCCTGGCGAAGCCTACTGCTTCGAAGGCTGGTGCACGCCCGAATGGCGCGGCCGCGGCATCAGCTACCTGGGCTTGAACCACGGCCTGGAAGAGGTCCTGCCCCCCCTCGGCGTCGACCACGTCGTCACCTACCTCGAGCCTTCCAACCGGCCGACCCGCAAGTTCCACAAGCGCTACGGGTTCATCGACGTCGGCCGCAAGGTTCATCTGCGCCTCGGGCCCCTCCGCTTCAATTCGAAGATCAAGCCCCTGCGCCCGAAAGACCGATCCTGACCATGAGCGCCAAGCCCCTCGCCCGACGCATCCCCTTCAATGTCCTCCTCGGCTTCTGCTCCGGCTGGGCCGTGGGCGCCTTGGAGTCCGTGGTGATCACCGGCACCAGCCAGCTGGTGTTCCCGAACCCGCTGTTCGACTCGCTCCAGCTCGGGCTGCGTTACGGCCTGCTCGGCGCCGCCGTCGGCCTGGTCCTGGCCTTCTTCCCGGCGCGGCTCCGACCGAACCGCGCCGCCTCGGTGTTGTTCACGACCTTCTCGGGGCTCCTGTTCGTCACCGGGACCTCCTGGATCCATCAATTCTTCTATGGCGGGGTGTCCCCGCTCTCCTTCGGCCCGCTGGCCGCCAACGGCCTGCTCGCCGGCGCCTGCCTGGCCGCTGGTTACGGCCTGGGGAGGATGCCGGCGCCGATCGTCACGATCCTGATCCTGGCCATCGCCGGGCACGGCGGGGTCGCGATCACCGCCGCCCAGCCGGAAGCCGCCGCCAGCAGCACCGAGGCCGCCGCCGAGGGCGCGCCGAACGTGCTCTTCATCCTGGTCGACACCCTGCGCGCCGACCACCTCCAGAGCTACGGCTACCCCAAGCTGACCTCGCCGACCATGGACGGCCTGGCCCAGCAGGGCGTGCGTTTCGACCGGGCCTACGCCCAGGCCACCTGGACCCGGCCCTCGGTGGCTTCGCTCATGACCTCCCTCTACCCGGCGAGCCACCTGACCAACAGCCTGCACGTCAGGGTGCCGTCCGAGCTCCAAACCCTGGCGGAGACGGTCGACTCCAAGGGCTACACCACCGCCAGCTTCTCGGCCAACCGCAACGTCTCGGAGGTCTTCGGCTTCGACCAGGGCTTCGACACGTTCTGGACCCACGCCTCGGACGAGCTGAACTCGCTGGTCCGCTTCTCCACCTGGGAGCGGGTCATGGAGGTCCTGCGCGCGCTGGGGCTGGCGGCCAAGCCCCCCTTGACCAACCAGGCGGCCAAGCTCACCGACCGCGTCCTGGCGTGGACCCAGCAGCACGACGGCTCGCCGTACTTCCTCTACGTCCAGTACATCGATCCGCACGGGCCGTACGAGCCGCCGGCCGAGTTCCTGGCCGAGATCGGGGTCGAGCCGCCCGGCTCCCACCTGTCGAAGAGCGCCAACCCGGTCCACGGCAAGCCGCCCTACCCCTTCTACGAGATCCACGAATTCGATCAGGGAAACCTCGGCAGGCTGCGCGAGCTGTACGACGCCGAGATCCTCTACTGCGACCGCGAGATCGGCCGGCTGCTCGACTCCATGCGCGCCCAGGGCCTGCTCGAGAACACCTACATCGTGATCACCTCCGACCACGGCGAGGAATTCTGGGAGCACAAGCAGTTTGGTCACGGCCAGTCGGCCTTCGAGGAGCTCGCCCGGGTGCCGCTGATCATCGCCGGTCCCGGCATCGGGCCGGGCGTGGTCCGGGCTCCTGTGGAGCTGATCGACCTCTACCCGACCATCGCCACCTGGGTCGGCGCCGCGATCCCTGACCGCATCCAGGGCCAGGACCTCGGCGGCCTGATCGCCGGCGGCGGCCAGGGCATGGCCGGCGAGGCCCTGATCAGCAACCTCCACGCCTACGAGCTGACCGCTTGGGTCCTGGGCCACGAGAAGCTGGTGCGGATCGAGGTCGGCGGCGAGGTCCGGTGGTTGCTGTACGACCTCGAGTCCGATCCGCTGGAGCAGACGGACCTAGCGGCGCTGCGGCCCGAGCGCCTGGCCGAGCTCAAGAACCAGCTCCTGGAGCGCCGGAACGCCGCTGGCCTGCTGCGCGTCGGTCAGGTCGAGACGGCGGTGATCGACCGCCAACTCAGCAACGAGCTGGGCGGCCTGGGATACACCGAGACCGGCGGGGAGGAGGAGTGAGGCCGCTCGGGAAGGCCTGCGCTCAGGCTGGGTAGCCATGCACCAGCGCCTCTGCCTGGGAGGGGTCCCGATCCTGACCTTCCACAGCGTCCGGCGCCGCCACACCGAAGCCCTCGGCCCCGGCGGCGAGCTGACCCTGCCTGACCACGTCTTCGAGCGGCTGCTGCGCGGCCTGCGGCGCCAGGGCTACCACGCCATCCGCTGCGCCGAGCTCTGCTCCCACCTGCGCGACGGCACCCCGCTGCCGAGCCGCCCGGTGCTGCTGACCTTCGACGACGGCTACCTCGACAACTGGACCCTGGTGGCGCCCCTGCTGCGCCGCTTCGGCTTCTGCGGCGCGGTCTTCGTCGCCACCGACTTCCTCCATCCCGAGGCCGACGCGGTGCGGCCCACCCTCGACGAGCTCGCGGAGCCCCCCGAGCGCGGCTACCTGTCGGCCGCCGAGCTGCGTCTCCTGGATCAGCAGGGAGTCCTTGAGGTCCAGTCCCACACCGCCAGCCACGGCCGGCTGCCGGTCTCCCCCCAGGTGCTCGACTTCCACCGCCCTGACGAGCGCTGCTGGTGGCTGGAGCGGGCGCGCGCCACGCCCAACCAGATGTCCGGCGAGGAGAGCGGCGCCACCGAGGGCCTGGTGCCGTGGGGAGCGCCGGTCTACCGCTCGGAGTGGGCCTCCGCCGCCCGCGCCATGGTCCCGGACCCTCGGCTCGAGCGAGAGCTCTGCGCCGTGGTCGTCCGAGGAGGCGGCCCCGGCTTCTTCGACCGGCCCGATTGGCGGCCGCGGCTCGAGGAGGTGGTGGCCGCGGACGGCTGGCGACATCAGGACGAGACCGAGCAGGCCCGGCACGACCGCATCCTCGAGGACCTCGGCGGGGCCAAGCGGACCCTCGAGGGGCTCCTCGGCCACGAGGTCCCGTACTTCGCCTGGCCGGGCGGAGGTTCGAGCGCCGCGGCGGTCCGGATCGCCATCGACGAGCTCGGCTACCGCGCCACCTTCGGCACCAACCGGGTGTGCGAAGGGGTGCCGTGGGACCTGGAGACGATCCCGCGGGCCTACTTCCGGCAGAACTACCGGGGCCGCGGGGATGCCTGGCTCCGGGCCTGGCATGCCCTTGGGCTGACCGGCTGGGAAGCCGGGCGCTGGTCCGGCGCGGCGCGCCTGTTCGTCGCCAACCGATGCATGCGGCTGCTGGCCGATCCCGCCGCGCCCAACGGCCGTCGCCGCTGAGGCTTCCTCAGTCCTCTTCGCCGGCCTCGAGGTAACCGAGGTGCTGGAGGGCGTGGCGCTCCTCCTGGTCGAGGTCCATGCCGGCGTTGCCCCGGAGCGGGAGGCTCTCGAGGAAGGCCCGGCCCTCGCGCAGCAGTTCCTCGAGGACCTCGGGCCGCTCGGCCGCGAGGTCGCGGTCGCCGCTCCCGACGTGGAAGAGGGCGGCGGTCCCGTCCAGGGCCCAGACCGCCTTCCAGCCGTCCTTGACCCAGCCGGAAAGGCGCTGGTCTCCGAGCCGCCGCTGGTAGGCCTCCATGTAGCGGCCCAGCTCCGGGAGGGTGGCGCTGCCGTCGCCAGCGAGCGCCGGCATCAAGCTGCGGCCCTGGGCGGCCGGGATCGGCGGCAAGGAGGTGAGCTCGGCGATGGTCGGCGCCAGGTCGACGTGGCTGGCGGGAGTCGCGAGCCGCACCCCGCGGCGGGCGCCGGGGAAGGAGCTGGGCAGCCGGACCACCGCCGGGACGCGCTGGGTGGCCTCGAACAGGCTGGCCTCGTGGTTCTCGAGCAGGCCGCCCTCGCCGACGCCCTCGCCGTGGTCGGCCACCAGCACGATCAGAGTCTCCTCCAGGCCGGGATCCCGCCGCTCGAGCGAGCCGCGGAGCTGCCCGAGCAAGGCGTCGAGCCAGGCGATCTCGCCTCGCTGCAGGACGACGTTCTCCTCCAGTTCGGGCGCCAGGGCGTGGGGCCCCTCCTCCCGGCGGGCGAGGGCCGCTTCGCGGAAGCGGGCCGGCGGCGCGTAGGGCCCGTGGGCGTCGAACAGGTGGACCCACAGGAAGGTCGGGCCCTCCTGGCGCTCGAACCACTGGATCGCGCGCTCCACGGTGAGCGCGCCAGGCACGGTGTAGCGGCTGCGGACCTGCTCGGGGAGCAACTCGCGCAGCAGGTAGGAGGAGAAGCGGCAGAGCTCCCACAGCGTGTCGACGAGCCCGGCGTCGGAGCGGCCGTCGAAGTGCTGGAAGCCTTCGGCGAAGCCGAAGCCGGAGCGGATCGGGTAGCCGGAGACGAAGGCGCCGGTGGCGTAGCCGGCCTGGTCCAACAGCACCGGCAGCAGCGGCAGGCCTTCGGTCAGCAGGCTCTCCCCGTTGGCCCGCAGGCCGTGGCTCGGCGGATAGAGACCGCTGAGCATCGATGCGTGGGCCGGCGCGGTGATCGAGGCGACCGACTGGAAGTCGTCGAACACCACCCCCTCGCTGGCCAGGCGCGCCAGCTCCGGCATGTCCAGCCCGCCGCCGCCGTAGAGCGGCAGCGTGTCGGCGCGGACGGTGTCCCAGGTGAGCAGGAGCACGCTCGGGCGGTCGGTCGCCGCCGCCCCGGTTCTCGGCTTGACGACCACCGGGTCCTGGCCGATCAACTCGAACAGCCCGACCAGGAACAGCGGCAGCGTCAGGCTCAGGCCGCCGATCCAGCGCGGGGCGCGGACCGCTCGGCCGCTGACGGCGAGCTTCAGCAGCACCAGCGCCACGACGGTCCCACCGACCGGCCACGGCCAGCCCGCCGTCGCCGGCAAGCCGTGGCGTCGATGGAGGTAGAGGAGGAGCAGGGCGCCGATCGGCACCAGCACCCTCCAAGGGAGCCTGACGGGCGACAAGCGACCGGCCAGCCAGCCGCCCCAGCCATAGAGGGCCATCGCGACCAGGGGCGCCAAGAGGTATACCCAGACCGTCCCCGCGAACTGAGCGTTCGAGAGGATGATTCCGGCCTCCCAGGCACCCAGGGCCCAACCCGAAAGGAGACCGTCGATCGAGGCAGGTCGCCGCGCCATCGAGGCACGAGCATAGCACTCGCCCTCCCCGCGGCTTCCACCCACCAGAGGGGAGGAGGGCGCGTGGTATCTTCTGGCGATGAATGAAGTCACCGCAGGGGCTTCCGCGTCGGCCAGGATCGTGCGGGGCTTCGCCGCCGGCGCGCTGCTCGGACTCGCCGTCGGGGCGGCTGAGAGCTGCCTCCTCCTGACCGCCGCCGGCGTCGGCGTCCGCTCCCCGCTGGCCGAGATGCTCCGGATCGAGGCCTATTACGTCCTCTTCTGCGGCGGACTCGGCGCGCTGCTCCACGCGCTCGTCTGCCGACGGTCTCTGGCCGCTGCAACTGGCTGGACGGTCGGCCTGACGATGGCCTTCCTCGCCGCGATGTGGCTCATGAGCGGACTCTTCATCGGCAAGGACCCGGCCACTGGAGTGTTCCTGGCCGGCCTGGCCGGAGCCGCGGTGCTGGCCGCGGTCCTCGGAAGGCTGGCCGGCCGACTCGCCCGCCGGGCCGCCCCGGCCGTCATCCTCGGCTTGCTGGTGATCGGGCTCTCCCACGGGGTGGCGATGGTCAGCGCCGACCAGGGCGCCAGCGCCGAGCTGGGGATCGGCCGCTTCGAGGGCCAGCCGCCGCCGAACCTGCTGGTGATCCTGGTCGACACGCTGCGCGCCGACCGCCTCGGCTGCTACGGCTACCATCGGCCGACCTCGCCGGTGATCGACGCCCTCGCGGCCCGGGGGACGCGCTTCGACGCCGCCTACGCCCACGCCTCGTGGACCCGGCCGTCGGTGGCCTCGCTCATGACATCCCTCTATCCGTCGAGCCACGACATCCAGAACGACCTCGACGCCCTGCCGGCCAGCTTGCCGACGCTGGCCCAGGTGATGAAGGCCCGCGGCTTCCACACCGCCGGCTTCTCGGCCAACCCCCAGATCTCCCCGACCTACGGCTTCGACCGCGGCTTCGACGTCTTCGGCGATTCCGGCAGCCACCTGCTGCGGAGGACCGCGATCGGCATGCTGGAGCACCGGGCGAAGCGGACCCTGCGCATGCGCCTGCTGCCGGCGCTGGCGAGCGGCCGCGAAGGCGCCGCGCCGCCTCCGAGCAAGGTGAAGGACCCGGAGCACTCCGGCGCAGCGGCGCTCAACAGGCAGGCCTTCCGCTGGCTGGACGGCTACGACGGCGCGGAGCCGTTCTTCCTCTACGTCCATTACATCGACCCGCATACGCCCTACGCGCCGCCGGAGGACCTGCTCAACGAAGGCGGGCAGCCGCCGGTCTCGCTCCCGGCGACCTTCATCGACAAGGACGCGCCGCCCTACCCGCTGGCGGAGTACGCCAAGGCTCCGGACCCGGTGCTGGAGGGGCTGTCCCGGCTCTACGACGCCGAGGTCCGCTTCGTCGACCGGGAGATCGGGCGGCTGCTCGAGCGGCTGGAGGCCCGGGGCCTGCTGGAGAACACCTACGTCGTACTGACCGCCGATCACGGCGAGGAGCTCTACGACCACAAGCAGTGGCTGCACGGCCAGTCGCTGTTCGACGAGCTGGTCCGAGTGCCGCTGGTGATCGCCGGCCCGGGGGTCGCCCGTCAGGTGGTCGGTGAGCCGGTCGAGCTGGTCGATCTGCTGCCGACGGCCGCCGGCTGGTGCGGCGCCGAGCTGGCCTTCAACAAGCACGGCCGCGATTTGGGCCTGGTACTCGGCGGCGGCGGCGCCGATCCCGAGCGCGTGATCTACAGCGAGCGTCAGGGGACCTACGCGATCCACGCGGTGCGCCGCGGCAGCCACAAGCTGATCCGGATCACGGCCCCCGAGGGGGTCACCTGGCTCGAATTCGACCTTTCCGAGGATCCTGGGGAGCTCCGCAACCTGGCGGCCGCCCAGGAACCCGACGCCGAGCTGCGCCGCCTGCTGGACCAGGCGGTGGTAGTAGCCGGCGCCTACCTCGGCGAACGCTCCGGCAAGGTGGAGGCCGGGGGCGCGGTCGCCGACGCGCTCCGTGAGCTCGGCTACATCGAGAATGAGGAAGAGTAAATGAACATCCAGCACATCCTGCTCACGACCGACCTCTCCGAGGAGTCCCAGCGCGCCTACCGGCCCGTGTGCGAGCTCGCGAAAGAAAACGGCGCCCGGGTTACGCTCTACACCGCGGTGCTGGATGTCCGGGTCGCCCCGCATGGCGCGCTCCTGGCGCCGCCGCAGTCCGATCCGGAAGTCGGCAAGGAGCTGAGCGCCGCCCAGGAGGCCATGGTCATCGAGCGCGCGCTGCTCGACGCCGACCTCGAGGTCGAGCTGGTGGCCGAGATCGCCGATGACGTGCCCAAGGCGATCGCCGCCTACGCCGCCCACCACCAGGTCGACCTGATCGCCCTCTCGACCCACGGCCGTACCGGTTTCAAGCGCCTGATCCTCGGCAGCGTCGCCGAGGGCGTAC
>JACNJP010000303.1 GCA_014382465.1 Planctomycetota bacterium | reverse complement strand
CGATGAACCGACGCCTGGCGCCCGGGGAGCCGCGCCTGCGCTGGTTCGGCTACGACCTCAGCTTCCGCCACGGCGGCGGCTACGCCGACGCCCGCGAGCTGCTGGCCCCGCACCGCGAGTCCCGCCTGGTCCAGCTCATCCTGCGGCAGATGGCGCTCGTACCCGGCGAGAGCCGGATCGAAGAGGCCGAGCGCCTCGAACGCCTGGTGGGCCTGCTCGACCAGAGCCGGGGGGCGCTGGTCAAGCTGCTCAACCCGGCCGGAGTGCTCGAGCTGCGCCGCGCGCTCCAGCGCATGGCCGACGCCTTCCGCTTCATCGACGGCCTGCAGGGCCTCGGCGATTACGACCCAATCCAGGTGAAGGCGGCGCTCAGCGCCCGCGAGCTTCGCATGGCGCACAACTTCGACGAGCACCTGGCCGAGTGGCCGGCGGACGAGAGGCTGATCCTGCTCGGCCACGCACGGGACTTGCCCGCTCGCGCCTCGCCTTAGAGTCCCGTCTCCGACTCGATGCTCTCGTAGAGTTCATTGAGCTGCATCTGCAACAGATCGTCGGCGCAGTGGTTGATCGAATAGGCGAGATCGCCGAGAAGGTGCTCGACGTCGAAAGGGTCACACCTCACGACGACACGGTCCTTCGAGTTTGGTACGGCCTCGAGGACTACCCGCAGGCCTGGAAAGGGGTATCCGTGTGCAAGGATGAGGTCGCGATCCCAGCGCGTGAGGGTCAGCTTGATCCGATCGTTGGACATGTCGAACGAGCAAGGAAGTGGGAGCGAGGAACGGGTTTTTCGCTCAGCAACTTGGCCAAGGGCACTTCATCGGAGCAGCGCGATTCTAGCGGAAGCCATCCCGGAGCACCGCCGATCCGGCAGGAACCTCCATCGCTCCATTGCTCTCGGCGGACCGACAGGCGATTGCTGCGCGCCTCGGCGGACCTAACGGCCAACCACCCGGTGTGGACGTCGCGCGAAGCTCAGGGAATCGTGAGCGCGACGACCGGACTCAGGTTGCCCGCTGAATTCCGGGTGACCGCTTCGATGAGATGTGGGCCCACGCCGGGATGGGGGATCTGGACTACCTCCATTCCCGAGTCGTATGCCCCGTCCAGAGGAGTGGCCAGCTTCCAGAGACCACCGTCCAGCCGCCAGACCATGCCCTCGATGGTGTTGATGCTCATGACGCTGCCGTTCGTGCTCCACGGGTTCTGGTTGGGAAGCGGCTGCACCGTGGCGCGGCCGTAGATCTTGCTCGGCTGGAGGAGGAGTTCCGCCAACGGCTGCGTGTCGAGGATGGTCGGGATGCCGTCCCCGTCGGCGTCCTCGAAACCCGCTTGGTCCAGCGAGTAGTCGCAGGAGTCGGTGGCCGGCAGGTAGCCGTCCTTCATGATGCAGTCGATCCTCAGCAGGCAGGAACCGAAGTCGCTGTTCTGGTTCTGGATCCCGAGGTAGCCCGATCGGGAGGTGCAGGGCACCCGGGCAGAGTAGTACTCGTCATCGGCGTAGAAGAGATGGGCGAACTCGTGCGCGGCGTAGGTCTGGGTGTGGATGGCTCCGTCGCCGCCGTGCGTGGAAGTGGTCATCACCTGCGGTCCGCCGAAGTAGTCGTAGTCGGAGTAACCGTCGGCGAAGGCGCCGTCCAGGTCGTTGGAGCTGTCCGCCACGAAGTAGAGCCCCGCCCACTGGGTCGAGAAGTCCCGCATCAGGCGGTGCATGGCGAGGTAGTGAGCCCCCCACGGTCCGGAGTAATGGAAACCGAGCCGGCCCAGGACTTCCTCGGTGAAGAGGAGCTCGTCGTCGGAGACATGGCGGATGGGTTCGTAGCCGGTGATGGCGGGCGAGACCACGCGCAGTAGGATGCGGGTCCAGCCGGAGGAGCGAAGGGTCCAGAAGTCCATGCCGTCGACGATGCCGGCCAGTTGGACCGCCACCTCGGCCGGATCCCAGTCCTCGGATTCGGGCTCGAAAGCCCCGTTGCTCTCCATCAGGAGGACGCCCACCGCCACGTCGCCCAGCAGGAACTCCGAGACGTCGGTGTAGGCGGCGCCGAAGGGGCGGGAGGAGGAGACCGCCGCCGCGGGCGGTCCCAGCAGAAGGGGAGGCCGGATCCGGCTGCAGCCCGGACGGGAATTCCCGCCCGGGGAGCCGGCAGCGCCTGCTGCGGTGGCGGCCGAGGAAAGGGCGCGAAGGTGGGTCCGGGCGCCGTGCACCGCGGCCCAGAGGTCGGGGGCGAAATCGGCGCGGTCCTCCGCGATGGCGGTTCTCCATCCCGCAGCGGCGGCAGCCTCGCGAACCGCCCAGGCGGGGTCGGAATCCGGCCCCAAAGGCTGGACCAAGAACCTCGCAAAGCATTTAAAATAAAGTGTTTATGACGCAATCAGGACGCCTCCCTAGACCCGCCTCCGGCTTCCTCTCCAAGCTCTTGCCTCGCCTGGCCTTCCACAACCCCTGGGTCCACGGAACCGGGCCAGATTCGTTGAGCGGTCAGTATGCTCCCTCTCCCCTCCGGCTTCCCCAACCTCGGATACCGGAGGGAGTTCGCCCATCGTGCTCATCCTTCACGCCTGCTGGAACCAGGGGAAGCTCCTCCTCTGGGCGGAAACCGCTGTCCAGGCCGGCGCCCGAACCGCGCCGCGAAAGTCAGCCAAACCGCTCAAGGGCCCGGTGGGCCATCCCTTCGCGGCACCGGTCGCTGAACTGCGCCGGGCGCTGGACGCCGCCGGGCTGTCGCCGGAACCGGCGGCCGGACGCAGAACGGCGGTGGCGTGGCTCCCCACTCTCTCCGGCTGGCCGCTGGCTTCGAACCCCCTCCTGGAGGCCAAGCCGGCCGGTCGGCGGCGACCTCGACTCGAGGCTTGGAAGGTTCCTGTGCTGTCCCTGGACCTGGAGCAGGCGGTGGAGACCCTTGGCACCCTGGGCGGGCGACCGGTGGCGGCCCGGGGAATCCTCACTGGCCCCGATCTGCGCTTCTGGTCCGGACTCCTGCGCTTCGGCGGCTCCCTCGTGGCCCGGGAGCAGATCCTGCCCGCGCTGGCGCGCCGCAAGAAGAACTCGCAGGCCGTCTGGGAGCCGGTCTTCGCCGGTCGGGATCTCCAACACTTTCATGCGCTGGTCCGGGAGATGCCGCCCGCCGCCCGGGCGCTGACCGCAACCGCCACCGATGCCCCGCCCGAGCCGGCGCCGGCCGCGCTGGCGCGGGAGTTCCTGGACGACGTGGCCGATCACCTGGCGCGCACCGCTCTGGCCGGAGGAGCAGCGAAGACTGCCTCCGCCAGCGCCCACGAAGCCTGGCTGGCGGCCCTGGCCACACCGACTGGCCGGGTGGCAGGCAGTGCGGGCGAACTGGCCGAGTTGGCCCTCACGATCGAGGACTGGAAGCGGCCCCTGGCCGCCTTGGCGACGGCCCCTTTCCGGCTGTGCCTGCGCCTGGAGGAACCGGCGCCGTCCGCCTCCTCCCACTGGCAACTCCGCTATCTCCTGCAGGCCGCCGACGACCCGAGCCTGCTGGTCCCGGCAGAGAAGGTCTGGAAGACCCGCGGCAAGGTCGCCACCCTGCTGCGGCGCGACGGCCACGAACCTCGCGAAACGCTCCTGGCCTCCCTCGGGCAGGCTGCCGGCCTCTCCGAGCCCATCCGCCGCAGCCTCGACCAGGCCGCGCCCGCCGGCTGCGAACTGCCCACCGCCGAAGCCCACGACTTCCTGCGCCACGCCGCCCCGGTCCTGGAGCAAGCGGGCTTCGGCATCCTGCTCCCTTCCTGGTGGACCGGGCGCGGACCCCAAACGCGGCTGGCGCTGCGAGCGCAGGTGAAGAGTCCGAAAGGCAGCACCGGGGCAGCGGCCGGTCTGACCTTGGATTCGCTCCTGCATGTGCACTGGGAGGCGGCCCTCGACGGCCAGCGCATGAGCCTCCGGGAGCTCCAAGCCCTGGCCCGCCTCAAGGAACCGCTGGTCCAGATGCGCGGTCGCTGGGTGGAGATCGACCCGGCCAGCTTGAAGGCGGCGCTGACCCTCTGGGACCAGGGCAAGGTCAGCCAGGCCACCCTCGGCCAGGTCATCCAACTCGCGGTCGGGGCCGGCGAAACCCCCGGGGACCTGCCGGTCGAGAACATGCGGGCCGCCGGCAAGGTCGGACAGCTCCTTGCCGCGCTCCAGGGGGACGCCGCCTTCGAGGAACTGCCCGCGCCGGACGGCCTGAAAGCCTTGCTCCGGCCCTACCAGCTCCGCGGCTACTCCTGGCTCGCCTTCCTGGGCCGCTTTGGCCTGGGTGCCTGCCTCGCCGACGACATGGGCCTCGGCAAAACGGTCCAGACCCTCGCCCTGTTGCAACGGCACAGCGAAGCGGGCGAAGGCGGACCCGTGCTGCTGGTCTGCCCCACCTCCGTGCTGAACAACTGGCAGCGCGAAGCCGAGCGCTTCACCCCCGAGCTGCCGCTCCTGGTCCACCACGGCCCCGGGCGCCCCAAGGGCGCCGCCTTCCGCCGTGCGGCGGCTCGCCACGCCCTGGTGGTCACGAGCTACAGCCTGCTCCAGCGCGATGCCGACACCCTGGAGAAGATGACCTGGCGCGGCGTCGTGCTCGACGAAGCCCAGAACGTGAAGAGCCCCGATGCCAAGCAGGCGCGGGCGGCGCGGAGCCTGCGGGCCGCTTTCCGCATCGCGCTCACCGGCACCCCGGTGGAGAACCACGTCGGCGAGCTTTGGTCGATCATGGAGTTCCTCAATCCAGGTCTCCTGGGAAACCGGGCAGCGTTCCGGCGCCGTTTCCAGCTCCCGATCCAGAGCGGCAACGCCCCCGAGGCGGCGGCGGAGTTGAAGCGCCGCGTCCAGCCCTTCCTGCTGCGCCGCGTCAAAACCGACCCGGCCATCCTTCCCGAACTGCCGGCCAAGCAGGAGCGCAAGGTCTACTGCGGCCTCACCCGCGAGCAGGCCGGGCTCTACGCCGCGGTGCTCCGCGAAGGCGAGAAGCAGATCCGGGGCGCCGAGGGGATCCAGCGCCGGGGCTCGATCCTGGCGCTTCTGACGCGCCTCAAGCAGGTCTGCAACCACCCGGCCCATTACCTCGGCGATGGCTCGCGGCTCGACGAGCGCTCGGGGAAGCTCGAGCGGCTGCTGGAGATGCTGGAGGAGATCCTGGAGAGCGGCGAACGGGTGCTGCTCTTCAGCCAGTACCGGGTGATGGGCGAGATGCTTCAGACGGCGCTGACCGAGAGCTTCGGGCACGAAGTCCTGTTCCTGCATGGCGGCGTGCCCAAGGTCCGCCGGGATGAAATGGTGAAACGTTTCCAGGGCAAGGACGGGCCGCCCATGTTCGTCCTGTCGCTCAAGGCCGGCGGCACCGGCCTCAACCTCACCGCCGCCAACCACGTCTTCCACTTCGACCGCTGGTGGAACCCGGCGGTGGAAGACCAGGCCACCGACCGGGTCCACCGCATCGGCCAGAAGCGCCGGGTGCAGGTCCACAAGCTGCTCTGCGCCGGCACGCTGGAGGAGCGGATCGACACCCTCATGGATCGCAAGCGCGAGGTGGCCGGCGCGGTGGTCGGCGCCGGAGAGGGCTGGCTCAGCAAGCTCTCCAATCAGGATCTGCGCAAGATCCTGGCCCTGGACCGCACGGCGGTGATGGAATAGGAGGAAGCCGTGGCATACCGAGGATCCTGGAATGATGGCGACTGGTTTCGCCCCTCCCGGCCCAAGAAGGTCAAGGGCGGAATCCGCGCCCGCGCAGCCCGCGGCAAGTTCGGCCAGAGCTGGTGGGGCGGGCGCTGGGTGGAGGTCCTGGAGAGACTGCACGTGGGCGCGCGGCTCCAGCGCGGCCGCAACTATGCCCGGAGCGGGCAGGTCCTGTCGATCGAGGTCGAGCGGGGCGGAGCCGTGGCGCAGGTCCAGGGTTCGCGCTCGTACCCCTACCAGGTGGACATCCGAGTCAAGGTCCTCTCCCCCGCGGCGCGGAAGAAGCTGGGGCAGGCCCTGGCCCGCCAGGCGGCTCTGGCGGCGCGGATCCTGGCCGGCGAGATGCCCGAGGAGATGGAAGCCGCTTTCGAGAAGGCCGGCGTTTCCCTTTTCCCCACCCGGAGGGGCGACCTGCGCACCGACTGCTCCTGCCCCGACTGGGCCAACCCCTGCAAGCACATCGCCGCGGTCTACTACCTCCTGGCGGAGGAGCTGGACCGCGATCCGCTGCTGCTGCTGAGATTGCGCGGCGTCGAGCGGCAGGAACTGCTGGAGGGCGTTGGAGCCGGTGTCGGGGCTGGGTCGAACACGGGCAAGCGCCGCTCGAAGCCGGCGCGGCAGGAGACGCCCGCCCCTCGCAGCGAGCCTTTGCCCGCCGCGGCGGATGCCTTCTGGCGGGAGCTCGGAGAGCTGGAGACGGCGGGCGACGCGGCGGAGCCGCCCCCGGTCACCGCCGCCCTGCCCCGCCGGCTGGGCAGCTTCCCGTTCTGGCGCGGGGAGGAGCCGTTCCTGGTGGCCATGGAACGCCTCTATGCGCGGCTGCCCCGGCACGCCACGCCTGCGGAGGAAACGCCGACGAAGAGGCCGCGGCGATCCCGGCGGAGTTGATCCACCCTCCCGGCGAGATCCAGAGCACGACCGGCCGAGTGGCGGAGGGCCGTCCACCGGTGCTTGGAGGTCCCGTGCATTCCAGATCCCCGAAGTGGATGAGGTGGACCGCACCGACGATCGATGGCTTCGCTCGATGCCAGCAGTCGTGCCACCGGGCGAGGGCATCCCACTGCGGGCGAAACCGGGCTTCCCTCGGCTGATAGCATCGGACCGCCCCCCGGCAGCTCCTCGAGCCCCTTCCCTCGCGCATGCGCACCTTCCTCGGCCTCGCCCTCCTCACGCTGCTCGCCTCCGCCGCGCCGCTCGCCGCGCAGCGGCCGGCCTACCCCGAGGGCGCCGAGGTCCCGCGCTCGCTGACGCCGGCCGAGGCGCGCTGGATCGCCGGCCACCCGCTCGGCGGCGCGCGCGCGGCCACCGCGCCGCCGTCGGGCCCGGTCCACTGCCCGCCCGAGTACGCGCCGATGGACGGCATCTTCATCGCCTGGGAGGGCACCAGCGGCTTCACCACCGTCCTGGCGCAGATGGCCGCCGAGAGCACCACTACCGGCGACGCGGACGTCTACTGCGTCGTCGACACCAGCAGCGAGATCAGCGCGGCGCAGTCGAAGATCGCCAGCTACGGCGCCAACATGGCCCGCGTCCACTTCCCGGTAAAGGGCACCGACACGGTCTGGATCCGCGACTACGGCCCGCGCTACGTCTACCAGGGCGACGTGCGCGCGATCGTCGACCACACCTACAACCGGCCGCGGCCAAAGGACGACGCCCTGCCGGCCTTCCTCGCCGGCTACTTCGGCCACGCCTTCTACGAGCACGCGCTGGTCCACGGCGGCGGCAACTTCCACCTCGACGAGCCCGGCTACGGCTACCTCACGCGGCTGATCAACAACGAGAACCCGGGCTGGAGCCAGCAGCAGATCTGGCAGGTGTTCCGCGACTTCCAGAGCCTCGACGTCCAGTTCTTCACGCCGCTTCCGTCGAGCGTCGACTCGACCCAGCACATCGACATGTGGATGCAGGTGATCGCCGACGACAAGGTCATCATCAGCGACTGGCCGGCGCAGTCGGGCAGCACCCAGGACATCCTGTGCGACCAGGCGGCGCTCGACATGGCGGCGCGCGGCTTCACGGTCTACCGCACCCCGGCGCGCAAGGTCAGCACGACCCACTACACCTACACCAACGTCGTCATGTGCAACGACCTGGTGCTGGTGCCGAGTTACACCAACAGCTCGGTCACGGCCTACAACGCTCAGGCGGTGGCGGTCTACCAGGCGGCGCTGCCGGGCAAGGCCATCGTGCCGATCAACTCCCAGGCGGTCGTGACCTCGGCCGGCGTGCTGCACTGCATCGTCATGCACCTGCCGGCCCACCGCGGCGGCGTGAACCCGACCGCCTACCTCGTGACCCCGCAGGGCGGCGAGATCCTGCGGCCGGGCGAGACCAGGCAGGTCGAGTGGATCTCCGACGACGACCTGGGCGTCAGCTCGGCCGACCTGGAGCTGTCGGTCGACGGCGGCGCCACCTGGAGCACCGTCGCCGGCGGCCTGGCGGCGGCCGGCAGCCACACCTGGACGGTGCCGAACCAGCGCACCAACCAGGCGCTGCTGCGGGTCCTGGTGCGCGACGCCGCCGGCAACACCGGCAGCGACCAGGCCGACGGCCTGTTCGCCATCGCCGGCGCCAACGACGCCGCCTTCGTGCCCTACGGCGAGGGCAAGGCCGGCAGCCTGGGGGTGCCTGCCCTGACCTTGAGCGCCAGCCCGGTGCTCGGCGCTCCGGTGAGCCTGCAGCTCGGCTCGGCGCTGCCGAATTCCACCGCCAAGCTGATCCGCGGGCCCGCGCGCGCCGCCACGCCCTTCGACGGCGCGCTGGCCCTGGTGGCCTACGACACCGTGCTCGACCTGCCGGTCGGCCCCGCCGGCGCCGGCGCCTTCGCGGCCACCGTTCCGGGCAATCCGGCGCTGGCCGGGCGCAGCTTCTACTGGCAGGCCTGGATCCCCGACGATCCCGCCGCCGCCGGCCTCGGCTGGTCCTGCTCGAACGGCCTGGAGACGCGACTCGGATTCTGAGTTTCCTGGAGCCAACCGGCGCGGAAACAGCGGTTTTCCGGGCCTAAAGCCACAGTTCAGGCTTTCAGGCCTTTCGCCGGGGGCGCCTGTAGCCTATCGGGATTCGGACCCCGCCGCATCCATCGAATACCCAGCCCCGCGACACATGTCAGCTCCCACTGCCCAAAGTGATTTCCGCGCCGAACTCGAGGCGCTGCTCGGCCTCAAGGACGTCGAGTACAAGGTCAACCTCAGCAAGGACCAGCTCTTCCACGAAGCCATCGCCAACGACCGCGGCCGCATCCGCGAAGGCGGTCCGGAGGACGAGCAGAAGGCCTACCCGACCAAGCTCGGGGACAAGGGTCCGCTCGTCTACTACACCGACCCGACCTGCACCGGCCGCCCGGTCAAGGACACCTTCGGCGCCGCCTGGCCCGAGCTGGACGGCAAGGTCTGGTGGAAGCCGGACTTCCAGAAGTACGACCCGGCCAACTACCAGGCCCTGATGAAGCGGGTCGTGGCCTACCTCAACGAGAAGAAGGCCACGCTCTACGTCAAGGACGTCTACGCCGGCTCGGATCCGAGCTACGCCCGCCCCTACCGCCTGATCAGCGAGTACGCGACCCACTCCCTCTTCTGCCACAACATGTTCCCCAAGGACATCGCCGGCGTCGAGGACGAGGACGCCAAGCGCTGGACCATGCTCAACGTGCCGTCCTTCGAGTGCGTGCCCGAGCGCGACGGCAGCAACTCCGGCCGGGTCGTGATCCTCGACTTCAAGAACCAGCTCGTGCTGGTGGCCGGCAAGGCCGACTACTGCGGCGTGGTCAAGAAATCGATGTTCACGGTCATGAACTACATCTTGCCCGAGATGGGCGAGATGAGCATGCACTGCTCGGCCAACGTCGGCGAGAAGGGCGACTGCGCCATCCTGTTCGGCCTGTCGGGGACCGGCAAGACCACCCTGTCGGCCGACGAGAAGCGCAAGCTGATCGGCGACGACGAGCACGCCTGGACCGGCGTCGGGGTGTCGAACCTCGAGGACGGCTGCTACGCCAAGCTGATCAACCTCGACAAGGAGGACGAGCCGGTGATCGCCGCGGCGATCAGCATGAAGGGCACGATCATCGAGAACGTGCCGCCGCTGCCGGGCAAGACCATGGCCGAGTGCCACCCGGACGAGCTCGACCTGTTCGACAGCTCGGTCACTGAGAACACCCGCTTCAGCTACCCGCTGACCTGCAACCCCAACGTCATGCCTGGCGCCAAGGGGCCGCACCCCGAGACCATCGTGCTGCTCACCGCCGACGCCTTCGGCGTGCTGCCGCCGGTGGCGGTGCTGACCAAGAAGGAGGTCATGTACCACTTCGTCAGCGGCTTCACCGCCAAGCTGGCGGGCACGGAGGTCGGCATCACCGAGCCCAAGGCGGCCTTCTCGGCCTGCTTCGGCGCGCCCTTCATGTCGCAGTTCGCCTCGGTCTACGCCGAGCGGCTGGCCGAGAAGATGGAGCAGCACCACACCCGCTGCGTGCTCCTGAACACCGGCTGGGGCGGCGGCCCCTACGGCGTCGGCAAGCGCATCTCGATCAAGCACACGCGCGCCCTGCTGGACGCCGCCCTGCGCGGCGACCTCGACGAGGGCAAGGTCGAGTTCGAGCAGCACCCGGTCTTCGGGCTCAAGATGCCCAAGAGCTGCCCGGGCGTGCCGAGCGAGATCCTCAACCCGCGCAACACCTGGACCGACAAGGCGGCTTATGACGCGGCTGCCGAGAAGCTCCGGGGGATGTTCCAGAAGAACTTCGTGGATAAGAACTTCGGTGATCTTGGGATCGAGCCGGTGATGTAGGGTTGGGTGTGGGGACGCCTCCGGGCGTCTTCTTCTCCGAACCGCCGGCTGCCCGAGGGCCGGAAACGAGAGAGGCCAGCGCTTCGCGCTGGGCGTTCTCCTTTCCCACCCCCGGCCCCGCGGGGTCGGGGAAGAAGGCGCCCGGGGGGCGGCCCGCCGGACCCCTCCCCCCCCCCCCCTTTCCGGCCTCAGGCGTGCCCGTTACAGCGGCGGGCGGGCCGCCGGGGGTGGGG
>JACNJP010000294.1 GCA_014382465.1 Planctomycetota bacterium | reverse complement strand
AACGCGGCGAGAGCGCCCGTCTTGTCCTCGACGCGGTCCTGCATCTTCCGGAGCCCTCGCGGCAGCTCCTGCTCCTGCGCTACTTCGAGGACCGGCCACCGCGCGAGATCGCCCGCCTCACCGGCCGGAGCAGCGACGCCATCCGCAGCCACCTCAAGCGGGCGCGGGTCCAACTCCGCTCGACTCTTGCCGCGGAATATGGCGATGGTTGGAGCTCCCTCTGTCTTCCGCTGGCCGGTCCGCCGTGGTGGCTGTCTGGTCCCTTCCTGGTATCCACGATGATCAAGCCGATCAAAATTGGCGTGGCCGCGATCCTGCTGGCCGCTTCCCTCTACTTCGTCGCCGAGTTCGCTGGGAGGGGGCCGCTCACTCCAGAGAATGGCTCGCTCATCGCAGGTGCCTCGGCGGATCCTCCGCCCACGAGGCCGGCGAACCAGACGGCGGCGGTGGAATCTGCGCCGGCACTCGAAACGGGCAGAGCAGAACGGAGTCGGCCGAAGCTCCTGCTTCAGCTGGTCGACCGCTTGGGCCAACCAGTCCCTGGAACTCGTGTCCAGGTTTTCGCGGCGCTTCCGTGGGAAGACCCTGGTCGGCTCCGAGGTATCGCCCGCTCCCAATACGCCCACCCTTTGGCCGAGTTCGTCTCGGACGTTGAAGGGCGTTTCCAAGGGAAGAGGCCGCTGTCGGAGCTTGGCCTCACGGTCTTGGCCGAGAAGGAAGGCTATGCGCTGGCGGGAGCGGTCTACCGCAGCGTTCCACCGGCCGAAGAGGGCTGGGATCTCGGCGTCCTCGAGTTGGCTCAGGGGCGAGTGCTGCGGCTCCAGGCAGAGGATGTCCTCGGCAACCCGGTGGTGGGCGCACGGGTCGCCGTCGCGGGTTCGGAGGGGTCGCAGGGCTGGTGGAACCAGTACGGGGTCACGGACGCACAAGGGATCGCCGAGTTCCCGTTTACTCCGCCCCGCGCGGATTGGATTGAGGTGACGGCCGCCTCCTTCTTGCGCCAATTCCACCAATTCGAGGCCTCTCAAGACGGACTCGATCCGGTCATCGTGACCATGGTCCTCGACCATGGCGAGGGATTCCGAGTCACCGTGGTGGATGGCAGTGGAGCTCCGGTCGCCGACGCGGAAGTCTTCGCCCGTGAGATCGAACTTCCCGCGAGCATGCGAACCGACCGGGTCTACGGATCCGGGCTCGACGAGCGCAGCTACCGGGGACGGACGGCGAGCGACGGTTCCCTGCGAGTCGCCGGCCTGAAGCAACAGAGCCGAGGACGGGGCTGCTGGGTGGCCGCGCGAAGGGATGGCGCCGTGGTCGCAATCCATCCGGTCGCCTTGGATGACGACATCCGTTTGGTCCTCCCCCGATCCGTCGAGCTTCGCGGGGTGGTTGTCGACCCAGCCGGAGTCCCGGCCGCTGGCGCCGAACTCAGCTTCGTGGAATCCGACCGCCCCCTGTGGCCGCCAGCATTCGCTGGCAAGACCGACTCTGCCGGCCGTTTCGCTTGCCGGGTTACCGCCGGACAGTACGCGATCCTCGCACTTCATGAACGGGGATGGCTGAAGGTGGTTGATCCGATGGTGCTGGATCGAGACCGGCTCGGTTTGGAGTTGAAGCTCGGACCCGGATGCGGCCTCGATCTCGAGGTGGTGACGGCTGACGGACAGCCCGCAACGCGGGCCCGGCTCTCCCACGATTACCCGGGCGTCTCGGACTATGACGCAACCCCTGAAATCATGGGCTTGGCCTGGACCGGAGTGGCCTACCGCTTCTTGGCGGGCCGTCGACCCGACCGAACCGGGCACCTGCGGGTCGGCTGTCTTCCGCCTGGTCCTTGCCAACTCATGCTGGGAGGTCCCGCCTTCGAGTGGGATCGCTTCGAACTCGAGGTGCCGGAGTCGGGTTTGCTCCAGGTGAGGCGGGAACTCCAAGTCCGGTCTACTGGTCTCCCCTCTGTACTGGTCAAGGTGCGGGACGCCCGAGGTGAACCTGTTGCGCGCGCCGACTTGCGGTTCCGGTCCCCGCAGGAGGAACTGTATGGTGACGGCATCCTTCCGGAGACCACCAACCGTGGCGAATACACCTTCCAACCGAAGGAGCTTGGCATCTGGGAGGTCAACGCAGAGAAGGACGGCCGTCGAAGTCCAGTCGCGATCTTCGAAGTCAGCGAAGCGCCTGCCGACGCCGTTCCCCAACAGATCCTGCTCGAGCTTCCGCCGCTTGCAGGACTCACGGTCCGCGTCCTTCGCGGGACAGAACCGGTGCCGGCGTGTGAGGTCGGGGCCGGACGCGAACCTCGCGACTACTCAGGTCGGCGTGCGCCGCTGATGATCAAGGTGCGCGCGGTGACCGACGATTCGGGGTACGCGGTCTTCGCCGGTCTTCCGGTTGGCCCTCGCGGGCTCCGGATTGAAGCCCCGTCCACTTTCCCACTCGAATTCACCGCCGAACTCGCGCCGGGGCCGAACACATTGGGCGTCCAACTCGGCGGCGCCACCGTGAGCGGCGTGGTCTCTGGTGCCGGCGCCGACGGGGAGATCTACCTCGGTCGGATCGTGACCACGCGCAAACCGGCGTCTCTGGTCGCAGCGATGATCCGGCGGGCGCAGGAGAAGGACAGCGTTGATCTCTGTCACCAGATGTTCGGCCAGATTGGCACCGTGGCCCACTGCGAGGAGGATGGGTCCTTCCAGTTCGAAGGAGTCCCGGATGGGGAATACCTCCTCCTGGCGACCGCCCCGGGATTCCGGATCACGCCACCGCGTTGGATCACGGTCGGCGGCGAGGAGGTCGACAACATTCGAGTCTTTCTTGAGCTCGCAGGCTCCGCTCTGGTCCATCTGCAAGGCGTGAAGGAGGCGCGGCAGGGCGGCCGGGTCGACATACTGACCCTCGAAGCCAAGTTGGACGAGGAGACGCATTGGCCGAACATCGACGAACTCCTCGATGGGGACGTGCATCTTCCAAAAATCGACCCTGGCGTCTGGCGGTTCCGGCTCAATGCCAAGGACCTTCAAGGAGTCTGGACGGTGCTGGACGAAGTCTCGGTCGGGGTGGTCGGAGGTGGTCAGGCTGAAATCACCCTGCGTGCCTCGTCCTGATCCATCTTCCGAACCCAATCTACGGTGGTTCCGAATCCGGCCCCCATGATTGGCCCTGCCATGGAGCCAGGCCACGCGGCGAACAGGGCTTGGGAAGGACGAGCGGAGCGAGCCTGGACAGGGCCAGGAAGCGCCCCTAAAGCATTACTATACAAATGCTTTACGAATAACCAGGACCAGCGGTCGGAGCCAGATTCTCAGACCAGCGCGTCGACCACCAGCGCCGCCATCAACAGCGGCAGGTGCACCAGACTCGCCCACAGCAGCAGCCGCGCGCGCCGGTCCGTGCGCCGCAGGCCGAAGCGGAAGGTGAAGGCCAGGAAGCCCAGCGTCAGGCTCAGCGCGGCATAGAAGTAGATCTTGCCGGCGAAGCCGAACAGGGTCGGCAGCAGCGCCACCGGCACCAGGGCGATGCCGTAGTAGGCCGCCTGTCGGGCGCTGACCTTGCCGCTGTCATCGACGTTGCTCAGCATCTTCAACCCGCCCCTCTCATAGTCCTGGCGGTAGAGCCAGGCGATCGCCAGGAAGTGGGGGAACTGCCACAGGTAGAGGATGGCGAACAGGATGCCGGCGAAGATGTCGAGCCCGCGCCCCGCCGCCGCCCAGCCGATCAGCAGCGGCAGCGCGCCGGGCACGCCGCCGACCAGGGTGTTCAGCACCGTCACCCGCTTGAGCGGCGTGTAGACCCACACGTAGAGCACGATCATCACCGCCGCCAGCCAGGCCGTCAGCGGGTTCAGGAACAGCCACAGCCACAGCGTGCCGATCACCGCCGCGGCGTAACCGAAGCGCCGGGCGGTGGCCATCGGGACGCGGCCGGTCGGCAGCGGCCGGTCCTTGGTGCGGTTCATGCGGCCGTCGATCTCGACCTCGAGCACCTGGTTGAGCGCGGCCGAGGCGCTGCTGGTCAGCGTCAGGCCGATCAGCAGGTGCAGGGTGGCGAGCGGGTCGAGGTACTTGCCGCCGGCGATCCACATGCAGGCCACCGCGGCGACCGTGGCGACGAGCTGGATGCGCGCCTTGGTGAGCGCCACCCAGTCGCCGACGCGGCCGGTCATCTCAGGCGGCCTCGTCGCCGCCCGCGCCGCTCTTCGCCGGCAGCAGGCGGTGCTTGGCCTCGAGGTAGATCGCCGTCACCACGGCCAGCACGCACACCCCGACCAGCAGGTGCGCCGTGGCGAAGCCCGCCTGCGCCAGGAAGCGGGCCTTCTCGCTCTCGAGCCGGCCGGCCATCGGCCCCCAGATGAAGGCCCAGGTCCCGAGCCCCAGCCCGAGCTGGGCCCCGAGCAGGTTCGCCAGCCTACGCGCCTGGCGCCACAGCGGCCCGTGGTCGGAGAAGTGGCGCGCGACCAGCCACACCACCCCGAGCAGGACCGCGCTCGCCGTCAGCGCCAGGACGAAGTGGCCGCCGAAGGCAGCCTCCTTGTGGCGCAGGCTCGCCGCCGCCACCAGGTTGAGGAACAGCACCACGATCGCCACCAGGCTCCACAGGCGCAGCTTGCCGGCCTCCGCGCTGCGGCGCACGGCGCGGTCGAGCGTCCACCGCCTCGAGCTGCGCACGATCATGGCGACGATCGCCACCACCACGAGCTGAGCGCCGACGGCGTGGATGACGCCGGTCGCCTGGGCGTTCTCGGTGACGCGGAAGGCGCCGAGCAGCCCCTGCGCGATCACCAGCAGCAGGATCAGCGTCGACAGCCTCTTCCACGCCGCCGGCACGCCCTTGACCAGCAGCGTCGCCAGCACCAGGCCGATCGACATCAGCCCGATCAGGGTGCCGGCCTGGCGGTGGGTGTGCTCCAGGTTGGCGCCCGCGCCGTGCTCCCCGGCCAGCTCGCCGTAGAAGAAGTTGAACAGGCTGGCGCCGTTCATGTCGGGCCAGGTCGGGTAGGCCATGCCGACCTCGGCGCTGGTGACGGCGCCGCCGAGGCCGATCGTCAGCAGCACCGAAACCACCAGCGAGGCCCAGGCCAGCCGGTGGATCCAAGGGAAGTAGCGCGGCTCGCTCATCGTTGACCCTCCTTCGCGAAGTCCTGGACGTAATGGACCAGCGCCCAGATCTCCTCCGGGGCCAGCGCCCCGGCGAGCGGCGGCATCGGCGTGCCCTTCACGCCGAAGGCGATGCGCCGGTAGAGGTCCTCCGGCGCGCTGCCGCCGAACCACCGGCCCTCGGAGAAGGCGCGCGGCCGGGCCTCGTCGCCCCACTCGTCGCGCAGCAGCCACTTGCCGCCGGCGTAGGCGACCGGACCCTTGCCGCTGCCGTCGGCGCCGTGGCAGGAGAGGCAGGCGGACTCGGCGAACAGCTCCTCGGCGCGGGCGTGGGCCGCGTCGCCGCGCGGAGTCTCGGGGATCGGCGGATCCGCGGGCACGGCCGCGGCCCAGGCGGCGCGCACCGCGGCGTACTCCTCGGCGACCACCGCCGACATCTGCTCGGCGGCGAGCCCGCCGGCTTCGATCCGCTCCAGGGCGGCCAGCTCGGTGGCGCCGCGCATCAGCAGGTACTGGGCGTAGCCGGCGAGCTCGCGGCGGGCGTTCTCCGGCAGGGTCGGGAAGCCGGCCATCGAGGTCGTCGGCACGCCGTCGCGGATGACGCGCTCGAGGTCGGCCAGCACCGGCGGCTGCCCCGCGGCGGTGCTGGTGAACTTGATCTTGCCGAGGCGGAAGCTGCGCGGCCGCGGCTTCAGCAGCGCGGCGGTGCCGGTGTCGGCGGCGCCGGTCACGCCGTGGCATTGGGTGCACTTGACGGCGTATCCCGAGCGGCCGCTGCGCAGCTCCTGCTCGCTGGTCACGCCGGGCATGCCGCCCTCGGGCAGCTTCGGCTGCTTGTAGCCGCCGAAGAGCTGCTCCATCGAGGCCGCCAGCGCCGTCGCCAGCGCCGGATCGAGGCCCGGCCCGGCGGCGTCGGCCGCGGTCTCCGCCAGGACGTCGTGCTCGCTGGTGGCGCCGGAGGTGAAGGTCATGGCCAGGCCGACGAGCGCGGCGGCGGCCACCAGCAGGAGCAGCAATCGTTCGATCGGTTTCATCCTTCGGTCCCTGCGCCGCCCAGGGCGAGCGCGCCGGAGTCGGTGAAGACGTAGAGCACCAGGTAGATCAGCACCCCGGTCGCGGAGACGTAGAGCCACAGCGGCAGCGTCTTGCGCGCCCAGCGGCGGTGGTCCTCGCGACGGTCCTTCAGCGCCAGCCACAGCGTGCGGACGGCCAGGAAGGGCACCGCCGCCGCCAGCACCGTGTGCGTCAGCAGCAGGACCAGGTAAGGCGTCTTGCCCCAGGCCGGCCCGGCGTAGCGCACCAGCAGCTCGTTGGTGAAGTGGTAGTAGAGGTAGCAGGCCAGGAAGGCGACCGAGCTGAGGAAGGCGGCCTTCATGCAGCGCGCGTGGGCCCGCTCGCGGCCGCGCTTGATCATGGCGAAGCCGCACAGCAGGAACACGCCGGCCAGGCCGTTGAGGGAGGCGTTCAGCGTCGGCAGGAGCGGCAGGTCCATCGGATCACCCGGCCGGTTCGTCGAGCAGCGTCCGGATCGCGCGGTCCATCCGCGGCCGCAGCGACTCGTCCAGCCCGTCGTAGTAGCCGCGCACCAGGCCGCGGCGGTCGACCAGCACGAAGCGCGAGGAGTGAAGGATGTTCCCCTCGGCGTCCATCTCGTCGCCGAAGGCCAGCTTGAAGGACTCCAGGCTCAGCTCGGCGATGTCCTCGCGCGCGCCGGTGAGGAAGCGCCAGCCCTGCTGCGGCAGCTCCAGGCGGTCGGCGTAGGCCTTGAGCGCCGCCGGCTGGTCGAAGCCGGGATCGATCGTGATGCTGATCCGCTTCAGCTCCGCCTCGCCCGGGAAGCGCTCGCCGATCTCCTTCATCGCCTGCGTCATGTGCGGGCAGATCGACGGGCAGCGAGTGAAGAAGAAGTCGACCACCCAGACCGCGCCGTCCAGGTCGGCGCGCGTGAACGGCTGGCCGTCCTGGTCGGTCAGCTCGAAGTCGGCGACCGCGCCGATCGGATCGAGGTCTTCGGCCGGCTGGCAGGCAGGAGCCGCCGCGGCCAGGAGCGCCGACAGGAGGAAGCGCCGCATGGAACCCGGAATTGTAGGACCGGGGGGTGCTGCCTACTCCCGGAAACTGGCCGGATCGATCCCCGCCCGGCGGATGAGCCGGTAGAGCGTGCCGCGGGGAATGGAGGCCTCCTCGGCCGCCTGGACCACGTTGCCGCGACAGCGCTCCAGCAGGGCCTGGAGGTACTCCAGCTCGAACTTCTCGATGACCGCGCTCCGCTGGTCGAAGAAGGACGCCTTGGAGCCGGCGGCGGACCTGGCCTCGGCGATCACCGCCTCCGGCAGGTCGTTCAAGCCGATGGCCCCGCCGCTGCTCAGGGCGACCGCCCGCCGGATGACGTTCTGGAGCTGGCGGACGTTGCCGGGCCAGTGGTAGTTGGAGAGGACCTCCACGGCGTCGCGGTCCATCTCGGCCGCCGCCCGCGGGCTGTCCTTCAAGGCCAGCCGGAGGAAGTGCGAGATCAGCAGCGGGATGTCCTCGGGCCGCTCGCGCAGCGGCGGCAGGTCGATGCGGACCACGTTCAGGCGGTAGTAGAGGTCCTCGCGGAAGGCGCCGGTCTCGACCATGCTCTCGAGGTCCCGGTTGGTGGCGGCGACGATGCGCAGCTTGACCTGGATCTCGTTCTTGCCGCCGACGCGGCGGATGATCCCCTCCTGCAGCGTCCGCAGCAGCTTGGCCTGCAGCCGCAGCGGCAGCTCGGCCAGCTCGTCAAGGAACAGGGTGCCGCCGTCGGCGAATTCCATCAGACCGATCGACGGCTCGTTGGCGCCGGTGAAGGCGCCGCGCTCGTGGCCGAAGAACTCGCTCTCGAGCAGCTCGCCGGGGATGGCGCCGCAGTCCACCGGCACGAAGCGGCCCTTGGCCTGCGGGCTGCGCTCGTGGACCGCCCGCGCCACCAGCTCCTTGCCGGTGCCGGTCTCGCCGGCGAGCAGCACCGGCGCGTCGGACGGGGCGACCCGGTCGACGAGGTCGAAGACCTTGCGGATCGGGGCGCTGGAGCCGACCATCTGGCTGAAGACGAAGTCCTTGCTCAGGTGGCGGGCGAGCAGGCGGTGCTCCGAGCGCAGGCGGAGCTGCTCGAGCAGCCGCTGGACGGTCGAGAGGAACTCGTCCGGGTGGAAGGGCTTGGTGAGGTAGTCCGAGGCGCCGTGGCGCAGGGCGAGCACCGCCGTGTCCACCGAAGGGAAGCCTGTCATCAGCAGGACCGGCAGGCCGGGGTCGACCGTGCGCGCGGTCCGCAGGAGGTCGAGGCCGCCCAGCCCCGGCATGCGGATGTCGGAGATCAGCAGGTCGAAGCTGCCCTCCTTGAGCCGCACGATCGCCTCGCGGCTGTCGATGAAGGTCTCGACCTCGATGTTCTCGAGCGGCTCGAGGCTCTCCTGGCAGACCTCGAGCATCCCCACTTCGTCGTCCACGATCAGGATTCGCTGGCGTCTCATCGGGTGGCGCCCTCCTCGGGGGCTTGAGGAAGGTCGATCTCGAACCTGGCGCCGACCGCGCCGCCCACCACGCGAATGCGGCCGCCGTTCTCCTGGACGATCCGGCGGCTGATGGAGAGGCCGAGCCCGGTTCCCTTGCCCACCGGCTTGGTGGTGAAGAAGGGCTCGAAGATCCGCTCCCGCGAGGCGGCGGGGACGCCGGGTCCGTCGTCCTCGACGATCAACCGCAACCACCGCTGGCCCTCGGCGTCCCGGTGCGCCCCGGCCTGGACCACCACCGTGCCGTCCACCGGCGAGGCGTCGATCGCGTTCAGGACCAGGTTCAGGAGGATCTGGTCGATCTCGCCCGGATCGCCCGACGCCGCCGGCGTGCCGGGCGCCACCGTGAAGCGGAGGTCGATCCCCTTCTGTTTCGCCCACGCGTCCATCAGGATCGAGATCCGCTCGAACACCTGGCTGAGGAGGATCTTCTCCCGGGGCCGCTTCCCTGAGCGGACGTGCCCGAGCAGCGTGCGGGTGATCACGGTGATGCGGTCGGTGAGGGCGGTCATCTTGCCGAGCTCCTCCCTCAGGTCGACCTCGCCGAAGTCCTTCTTCCGCAGCAGCAGGTGGAGCCGCGCGGACAGGATCCCGACCGGGTTGTTGATCTCGTGGGCGATGCTGCTGGCCATCCGGCCGACCGCCGCCAGCTTGCCGGCGTGCGAGGCCTCGGCCTCCGCGGTGCGCTTGGCGGTCACGTCCTGGAGCAGCTGCACCACCTGGTGCGGCGCCCCTCCGGCGTCGCGCATGGCGCTGGTGGTCATCTCAAGGTAGCGGGTCCGCCCGCCCGCCTGGCTGGCGTGCTCGGTCACGCGGGTCTCCTGGTCCTCCAGGGTGGCGGCGGCGATCTGCCTGGTCTCGGCGTCCGCCGGGGACCAGGCGGTGAAGCGCGGGTTGGTCCAGATCGGACGGAGGCCCATCCCGAGCAGGCGCAGGCCCGCCCCGGCGGCCTCCACCACGCTCTCGAGGCGCTCGCGGGCCTCGGCCTCCTGGTCCGCCATCCGCCGCGCGGCGGCCTCCTCCGCCCGCAGGCGGTCCATGATGGTGGTGATGAAGTAGGCGGTGGTCAGGAGGATGACCGCCTGCAGGAAGATCCGTGAGTAGACGTAGGGGCTGAAGTGCGCGGCGTGGACGGCGTCGCCCTCTTGGTGTCCGCCGCCGGCCGCGTGCGCGGTCCTCGCCGCGCCGTGCTCCTCGACGGTCGACGAGTGCGGGAAGATCTCGAGGGTGTAGTGAGCCGTCACCTCGTAGAGCTCCATGGCCGCCATGCCGGCGAAGAGCCCGAAGGAGGTGAGAGCGACCAGGTAGCACACCTTCCTGGAGAGGAGGATGCCGGAGATGATGACGTGGAAGAGGTAGAGGAGGGAGAGCGGGTTCTCTACGCCGCCCGAGTAGTGGATCAGGACCGTCAGGACCGCGAGGTCGACCGCCATCTGAACGCCGACCTGGAGCCGGGCGTCTCGCGGCGCCCGCTTCAGCCATTCCTCGAAGGACAGGTTGGCGGCGGCCAGCGCGAGGAGCGTGACCAGGATCGGGGAGAGCAGCTCCCGCTGAAGCATATGGACGACGTCGACCGTCAGCAGGACCAGGACGGTGGCGATCGCGCAAGCCAGCCATCGCATCCACAGCAGCCACTGGACCAGGTGGACGACGGAGCCCGACCGGGAGGGGCGCTGGTCCTGGAGCCGGACCGGGAACAGCGTCGGGTGGCCGCGCAGCGCCGTCCAGGCGATGGAGAGAGCCACCGCCGCCGAGGCCAGGAAGACCGCGATCAGGCGGAAGGGCGCGGCAGTCGGGTCATGGGCTGCGCCGGCGTCGTGATGGTCGAGGAGCTCATAACCGAGCAGCAGGACCAGCACGAGGGTGACGGTCAGCCCCGCGGCGCGACTGGGCTCGGCGGCGGGAGAAGGGGTCGGGGTGGAGGCGGGGGGCAAGGCTCCGGTTCGAAGCGGCTGGCGCCGGCCCCTCGCCTGCGGCCGCGCGCCCCCTGACCATCAGGGGGATGAGGAACGGTTTCACCCTCGGAGGGCTTGGGTCTCGGGCGGGGGGATGGCCAGCGACCCCGCCGCCGCCCTGGGGCCC
>JACNJP010000372.1 GCA_014382465.1 Planctomycetota bacterium | reverse complement strand
TGTAGCGCATTTCGCCGATCGAGGCGGTCTCGGCCACCTTTCGCGGCTCATCCGAGTCCAGCCAGCCGCGCGGGTTGCCGGTCTTCACGGCGCAGAAGCGGCAGCCCCGGGTGCAGACCGCCCCCAGGATCATCACGGTGGCGGTCCCGCCGGCCCAGCACTCGCCCAGATTGGGACACCTCGCCTCCTCGCACACCGTGTACAAACCACGCTCCCGAAGCATGTTGCGCACGCTGGAGACGGTCTCCCCGACGGGGAGGCGGATCTTCAGCCAGGGCGGTTTGGGGGCGGTGACGGAGCTCATGCGGCACGGACCAAGCGGCGATTATACTCCGCGGAAGGCGGGCGAGAGGCACCGCGAAGGCCATCTGCTCCCCCCCTTCGGCCCGGCCGGCGGCGGATTCAAATCCACCTGGAACACAGGGTTGCAGAGTTTAATCAGCGGGTGTTCCATGGGAGCCGCGCGGAAGCGGTTCCAATTTGCTTCAAAATGAAACACCCCTTCCTCCGCATCCTGGGAACGGCCCTCCTCGGGGCCTCCGCCCTGCAGCTTCCGAGCTGCGCAAGCGCTGAGGGGAACGTGGTTTACATCCACCCGCTGGCTGATTTCAGCCTCATCGAGCGGGTCGGCGTCCTGCCGCTCGAGAACCTGGCGACCGATCCGAGCGCCGGAGAATGGGTCCGGCAGGTCCTGACCAACGAGCTGCTCGCCCAGGGCCTGTTCGACGTCGTCGAGCCTTGGGAGATGAACCGGGCGGTGCAGAAGCTCGGTATCTCCGAGGTCGGCACCCTCTCCAAGGACCAGCTCCGCGAGCTGGCCGGGACCGTCGAGGCCCAGGCCCTGATGGTCGGGACCGTCCTCCAGTTCAACCGCGGCCGGACAAGCAACGTCTCCTCGCCCGAGATCGCCCTGAGCCTGCGGATGGTCGACGTCGAGACCGGGCTGGTGATCTGGTCCACGACCTACTCCGTCTCGGGAGTCTCCTTCGGCAACAAGCTGACGGGCACTGACGGGCCGGACCTGACGGCCGCCACGGCCCTCCTCTGCCGGGACCTCCTCGGCACCATTTCGGGCTAAGGTGCAGCGGCTTGCGCTTCCCCGCCACGACCTCCGCCCTGCTGGGAGCAGCGCTGCTCGGGCTCACCGCTTGCGCCGGTCCAGCTCCCGGGGACCAGCCCGCGCATCCGGCTCCTGAGGCACCGAGCCTGGCGATCCTGCCGCTGCAGGGGCTGGTCGCCGAGGTCGAGGACCTGCGGCTTTTGGCGACCCTCCTGCGGGAGGCCTTCGAGTCCTCTCCGGAGCTGGTGGGGCGCCTCGTGCCCCAGGAGGACGTGGAGCGGGTCCTCGCGGCCGGACGGATCCGGATCGTGGACACCCTCTCCCCGTCGGTCGCCCGGCGGATCGCCGGGGAACTCGGTGGCGTCCGGCTGCTCACCTCCAGCCTGGTCTTCGCCTCCGCCGAGCCGGAGCCCACCGCGGCGGTGATGCTGCGCCTCTACGACGCCTCGGGCCGGCGGCTGGGCTCCCGGCTCTGGCTCCGGCGAGGCAGCCAGGACCAGGACCTCTTCGGGCTCAACGGCTCGGACGACCTGGACCTCCTGTTCCAGCGGGGCGCGCCGCGGCTCGCCGAGGCCGCCTTCGCCGGCTTCGGCCGGCTGCCGGGCGGCGACCGGCCGCGCCTGGCCGTGTTCCCCTTCGAGTCGAGCTGGGAGATCCCCGCATCGGGCCCGCTGGCCGGCCTGATCGCCTCGCACCTGCTCGAGGAGGAATTCGGGTCCGAGGTCCTCGAACCCGGCGACTTGAACGAGGCCTTCCTCGCCGCCCGGATCCGCTACCTCCGGCTGGCCGGCGTCGAGGAGGTGAAGGCCCTCGGCCGCGCCGCCGGCGTCCGCTGGCTGGTGACCGGATCCGTGCTCGATTTCGACTTCGGCAAGGGTGCCGAAGCGACCCCTTCCGTCTCGGTGGTCCTGCGCGTCTTCGACGTCGAGTCGGGCCAGACCGTCGCCAGCACCCTCGCCCAGCGCCACGGCGACGACGGCGAGATCCTCTTCGGCGCCGGTCGCGCCGACCATCCCATCCTCAACCTGGCCGACGCCATCCGCGTCGGCCTCGAAGAATTGCAACCGACATGGCAAGGCTCCTGAAACTCCTGGCCGCCACCGGCCTCGCCCTGCTCCCGACCGCCTCGCTCCATGCCCAGGAGCACGCGGATCCCCTGCTCCTCGAGGTCGACGGCCGCGCCTTCCACCTCGACGAGGTCCTGAGCTTCTACCTCGAGCGGCACAACGGCCACCTCAGCCTGATGGCCAGCAGGTCGGCCCTGGAGAGCCTGCTCGACCGGGTGAAGGACTTCTACCTGCTGGTGGCCTGCGCCAAGTCCGAGGGCCTGGAGGAAGACCCCATCGTCCTGTCGAAGGTCCAGGAATTCACCCTGGACAAGGCCCGCAACACCTGGTTCGTCGACCAGACCTCCAACCAGGTGGTCGTGGAGCGGGCCCAGGTCGAGGAGTACGGCGACCGCCTGCTGCAGCTCTACGAGGTGCGCGAGGTCGAGACCATCAGCGAGGCCCAGGGCCGGCGGGCGGAGGCCAGCCTCGCCGAGGGCATGGAGTTCGCCGAGGTCGCCGCCCGCTTCTCCATGAGGCCCAGCCGGGTCAAGGGCGGCCTCCGCGACCCGATGCGGATCGACGAGATGCCCTGGGCCCTCGCCGACTGGATCGCCACCGCCGAGGTCGGCGACCGCAGCCCGCTGATCACCCACTCGCGCGGCTTCACCCTCGTCGAGCTGATCTCGGTCACGGAGGAGGCCCCGCCGGAGAACCGCCTGGCCGACACCCGCCTGATGTCGCTGCTGTTCGACATCGAGCGCGAGCGGCGGATCCTGGGCCTGCGGCAGCAGATGCGGGAGGCCGCCGGCGCCCGCCTGACGGTCGAGATCGACCCCGCCTGGTTCCTGGAAGGCGGCGGCGGCGACGGGGCGATGGTGGTCGCCACGGCCGAGGGGATCGAGCCCGTGAGCCTTCAGGACGTCCGGGACAGCCTGTCCCTGCCGCCGCCGCTGCTGGCCGACCCCGAATTGGTGCAGGAGGTGGCGGGCTTCGCCGCCCTGGGCCAGGTGGACGAGCGGCTCCAGAACAAGGCCGCCCAGGCCGCCGGTTACGCGGACCGGCCCGAGGTCGTCCGCGGCGCGCAGGCCCTGCGCGAGGACCTGCTGGTGAAGGCCCTCAAGGCGACCCTGATCTTCGAGGACCTCGAGATCCCGATCGAGGACCTGCTGCGGATCTACGAGGAGAACCGGGCCGACTACGACTTGCCGCCCACGGCCGAGCTCAAGCACATCCTGGTGGCCGAGGAGGCCGAGTGCCGGGCGGCCGCTGCCGCGCTCGCCGCCGGCGGCGACTGGGACCAGATCGCCAAGGACCAGTCGATCGACGGCTCCACTTCGCAGATCGGCGGCTACGTCGGCTGGATCTCGCCCAACTCGATCCTGCCCGAGCTCGACGCCGTGATCTGGGACCTCGAGCCCGGGGCCATCAGCGAGGCGATCCAGACCCAGGCCGGCTGGCACCTGGTCACCGTGCTCCGCCGCCAGGCGGGGCGGGCGACCTCCTTCCCGGCGGTCCAGAACAAGATCCTCGAGAAGGAGATCCAGCGGCGTCGGATGGCCGAGGTCGCACACTGGACCAACCTCCTCCAGGAGCGCGTACCCTGGTCGGTCCACGAAGAGAATTTCGCCACCGCGATGGTCGAGATCCAACGCCGGGTCAGCGAAAAGGACACCCCCGATCCCCCTGCCGAGCCTGTCTTCTAGTGCCAATCCCATGAGCCGGCTCCCCGCCCCGAGACGATTCCTGCCCCTGGCCCTCGCGGTCACGTTCAGCCTCACCCTGACCCTCGTCGCCTGCGGCGGCGGCGGCGTCCGGGTGGCCCAGCCCGGCGGCGGCGGGGCGGCGGCCAACAAGAAGAGCTGCCAGTCCTGCCACGAGGAGTACGGCACCGTCGGCAGCGCCCACCTCGCGACCGCCGACAGCTGCGGGACCTGCCACCTGCCGCACGGGCTGGTCGGCAAGCTCAAGCTCAAGGCCAAGGAGCCGGCCCTGTGCGCCCAGTGCCACGCCGAGGTCCCCAGCGGGGACCAAGGCGACCACCCCCACCCGGGCAAGGGCGCGGCCTGCTCCTCCTGCCACGACCCGCACGCCGCCGAGCCGGCCGCGTGCTCGAGCTGCCACCCCGGCGCCCAGCCCACGGTGGACGCCCATGCCGGCTTGGCGGGGAGCTGCCTCGCCTGCCACCGCCCGCACGGCGACGCCGCCGACGGCATGCTGTCGGCGCCGGCTTCCGAGCTGTGCTCCAGCTGCCACGCCGGAGACGAGGCTGGCATGGCCGCCTCCCACGGCGGCGTGCCGCTCGACGCCGGACGCTGCACCGAGTGCCACAGCAGCCACGACCGCACCTCCCTGCCCGCCGCGCTGCGCACCGCCAGCCACCCCAAGACCCGCGAAGGGGACTGCGCCGCCTGCCACAAGCCCGGCTCGACCGAGCTGCTCATCGAGGAGCCCGGCGACCTGTGCCGCTCCTGCCACGACGAGCTGCACGGCGACCAGACCTCTTCGAGCCACCCCGGGCTGGACGAGGGCATGTGCCTGAGCTGCCACAACCCGCACGCCGGCCCGGTGGCGCCGGTCCTCGCCGCCGCGCCCGGCGAGCTCTGCACCAGCTGCCATGCGGACCTGGCCGACGTCTCTCCGCTCGACCAGCCGCACGCTCCGGTCGCGGCCGGGGAGTGCCTGTCCTGCCACAGCGGTCACGGCTCCGACGAGGACTTCCTGCTCACCGCCGCCCTCGGCGCCGAGCTGTGCGCCGAGTGCCACGACGACCAGATCGCCGAATTCGAGGAGGCCGAGAACCCGCACGCCCCCACCGAGAGCTGCAACCTGTGCCACAGCGGCCACGGCGGCACCGGGCAAGCCGCCCTGCTGGTCGGTCCCCAGCGGCAGGTCTGCGCCAGCTGCCACGAGGACGCCGTCGCCGAAATGGCCAAGGGCCACGTCCACGGTCCGGTGGCGGTCGGCCGCTGCTCGGACTGCCACGACCCGCACGGCAGCGACCACAAGGTGCTGCTGCGGGAGGAGCCCGGGGACCTGTGCCTGGCCTGCCACCAGAACCACGCCGTCGACGCCCTCGGCCCCGTGACCCACGAGCCGGTGGTGTGGAAGCTGTGCCTCTCCTGCCACGACGCCCACCACTCCGAGGAGGACGCGCTCCTCAACACGTCGCCCCAGCAGGTGTGCCTGAGCTGCCACAACCGGGTCCTGCGGGACGCCGCAGCCGCCGTCAACGCGCACCCGCCGATCGCCCAGGGCGAGTGCCTCTCCTGCCACGACCCGCACGGGACCACCCGCCAGCACCTGGTGCGCGGCAACGAGCAAGAGACCTGCGGCGCCTGCCACGAGACCGTCTTCGGCGACGCCCAGGCGGCTGAGACCCCGCACCCGCCGGTGGCCCGGGGCAAGTGCCTGGACTGCCACGTCGGCCACCACAGCTCCACCCCCGACCTGACCCGGGACGCCGTGCCCGGCCTGTGCAGCTCCTGCCACGACTTGGTTTCGGAGGGCTTCCGTGGCTCGCACCTCGGCCTCGACGGCAACCAGATCGACTGCCAGAAGTGCCACGACACCCACGGCGGCCACGGCAGGGCCATGTTCCTGAAGGAGACCCACGTGCCCTTCGACCGCGGCGAGTGCAACGCCTGCCACCAGATGGAGGAAGAAAAGTGATCCGCTCCCACCGCCTCCTCTTCGTCCTCGCCGCTCTGGCCTTGGCCGCCTGGCTGGCCGCCGCCGCGCCGGCCCAGGAGGGCAACCCGCGGCTGTCGAAGCGCGAACGGCTCGGGCTGCCCGCCCGCGAGGCCGACCTCTGCAACAAGTGTCACGAGGGCTACACCGGGCCGGCGCGGCCGGAGGAAGCCTTCGTCCACGCGCCGGTCCTCGAGGGGCGCTGCTTCGACTGCCACGAGGCCCACGCCGGCCGCCACGGGCTCCTGCTCCGCTCCGCCCAGGAGCAGCTCTGCTCGGGCTGCCACCCCGCCATCGCCGTGATCCCCGAGAGCCAAGAAGCTCACGATCCGGTCGCCAAGGGCCAGTGCGCGGCCTGCCACGACCCGCACCGCAGCGCTCTCGAGTTCGGGCTCCCGGCCGAGGGCGCGGAGCTGTGCGGTACCTGCCATGAGGACCACCTGCTGCTGAGCCAGAACGAGGAGATCAATCAGCACATGCCCTTCGGCGAGGGCGAGTGCCTGCTCTGCCACAGCCCCCACGCCGGCACCGGCGGCGCGAACCTCCTGATGCCCACCGGCGAGCTGTGCGAGTCCTGCCACGACCTCGAGGACGAGGGCCTGAAGGCCAGCCACCTGGGCGCCGAGGTCGCGAAGCTCGACTGCATGAGCTGCCACACGCCGCACGCCACCTCGTCCGACTTCCTGGTCCACGAGTTCGCCCACGAGCCCTTCGGGGGCGGCTCCTGCGACATGTGCCACGACGACGCGGCCGACGACCCGCGGACCCTGCTCGCCGAGGCCCCGGACCTCTGCTTTAGCTGCCATGACGACGTCGCCGACGTCAAGGGCGCGGTCTCGGTCCACGCCCCGGCCGAAGCCGGCATGTGCCTGGAGTGCCACACGCCGCACGCCTCCCCCCGCAGCGGCCTGGTCAAGGGGCTGGCTCGCGACACCTGCCTGGCCTGCCACGAGGACGTCCGCACTCGGGCCGAGGCCTCGGTCAGCAGCCACCTCAAGCACGACAACGGCAACTGCGCCGGCTGCCACGAGCCGCACGCCTCGCTCCAGCCGACCCTGATGCGCGCCGCCGGCCTCGCCGCCTGCATGGGCTCCCACGCGAGCCCCGCCCAGTGCGCCCAACCGATGGGCGACAGCGACCACGGCACCCGGACCGGCACGCCGCTGCACGGAATGTCCTGCCCCGACCCTCAAGGCACGGAGTTCGCCTACTCGCTCCGGGCCGAGCCCGTGCGCGACCTATGTATCGGCTGCCACGACACCGTCGGCTCGGACGGCTGAGCCTGCTGCTCCTGACCGGACTCCTGGCCGCCGTTCCGGCGGCGGCCCAGGGCCGGTCGGAGGAGAACCGGCGGCGCGTGGACGAAGAGGTCATGTGGACCAGCCGCCCGTTCGACGCCATCAACGGCTTCCTGGTGGAGGGACCGTTCGACCGGCCCAGCGGACTGGCTTACGACCCGGCGGCCGGCGAGGTGTTCCTGCTCGACGTGGACCAGGACCGGATCGGGATCTTCACCCGCGACCTGCTCCAGAAGTTCACCTTCGGCGGCTGGGAGACCGTCCCGGACAGCCGCCGGATGACGGTGGCCCCGGACGGCCGGATCTTCGTCCTCTTCGCCCGCGGCGACGCCGTCCGCGCCTTCAACTACCGCGGCGAGTGGCTCCAGGACCTGGTGGTCGAGCCGATCGAGGGCACCCCGATCCTGACCTCGATCGACTGGAGCCCGGAGGGCGCCATCCTGGTCGGCGAAGGCAGCTCGGGGCGCCTGCTGGCGATCGATCCGGACGACGGCCGGACCCTCTGGAGCCTCGGCACCCGCGGCTACGGCTCAGGACGCTTCGGCGGCATCGCCGGCGCCGCCTACTCTCCGGACGGGGAGTACCTCTACGTCGTCGACCCCACCACCCCGCCGAGCGAGGACCTGCGGGACCGGGCTTTCGTGGTCCAGGCCTTCGACGCCACCAGCCACCGCTTCCTGTTCGGCTGGGGGAGCCACGGCCGGGCCCGGGACGACTTCTCCAGCCCCGACTCGATCGCGGTCGCCCCCTCGGGCCTGGTCCTCATCTCGGACACCCTCCGGCACGTGGTCAAGGTCTTCGATTCCGAGGGCGAATTCGTGATGATGATCGGCGGGGTCGGGGGCGAGTTCGGTGCATTTTATTTCCCAACTGGGATCGCAGTGGATCAGCACCATGTCCTCTATGTCGCCGAGCAGCTGAACAAACGGATACAGGTCTTCCAGCTTTTCCGCGACCAGCGCCGCCGCATCCCGATCCTCCAACCCGGCGGACGGGCCAAGAATCTGCGCGGAAAACCTTATGAAGAAGTGGGTTACGACGCCTGGCGGGCTCTGGATCCGATTTCCGGGGGCGGCAACTGATCTCTGCCACAGTTTGGTCACGAATATCGGACTGATTCCGCCTTGGCCTCTCTGAAGCCGGGATTAGTAAAGGAAGCCGGAAAATGGCCTTAACCCTTCTTCCCGGCCCCCTTGACTGCTCCTGGCCGCTTCGCCTCTCGACCTTCCCACGACGCCGAAGCCTCCCAGGAATCCCGCATCCTCCAAACCAGAAAACCTAAAGGTCAACCATGCTTTCGGCCACGAAAATCCTCCTCGGCAGCATCCCGGCCATGGCGCTGATCATGGGAGTCTCTGCCGTCTCGACGACGGGCGACTACCACCATGGAGCCTCCCTGAAGTGCAGCCAGTGCCACACCATGCACTACAGCGCGACGCACTCCTACAGCGGCAGCCCCTCCAGCGGCTACGTCGGCACCACCGGCCCGTACACCTACCTGCTGCAAGGCGAGATCAACGAGCTCTGCCTGCGCTGCCACAACAGCGGCGGCAAGGACGTCCTCGGACTCGGCAGCACGCTGCAGACCAACGGCCGCCTCGCGGGCGCCCTGAACTGGGCCGACGGCGAAGGCACCAACGACCCCGGCTACGAGCACTGGATGGGCCACTCCCTCGGCTCCACCGACACCGCCCCGGGCGGCACCTTCAGCAACCCTGATGGCTTGTCCTGCACCGACTGCCACCACCAGCACGGCTACCAGGGCTACGGCTCCCCGCTGGTCGACCCGGTCGTCACCGGTGGAATCGCTGACTACTGGACCAAGTACGGCACCTACCGGAACCTGATCGGCAACGTCCGTCAGATCACCTACGTCGCCGGCAACCTCGAAGGCGGCAACAACCTGTTCGTCGACGTCTACGAAGTCGATGACGACGTCGACCACTACAGCTGGAACAACGTCGACTACAACGAGCCGGCCAACACCGAGTCCGCCTACGCCGACTTCTGCGGCATGTGCCACAGCGACTTCCACGGCGGCATCGGCGATACGAACACCGGCGGCAACACGGCCAACAACCACGAGTTCCTGCGCCACCCGACCCAAGAGGTCAACATCGGCGGCCAGCCCTCGCACGGCCACACCAGCCTCGGCAAGTGGGACACCAACCTCGCCCGCGTCAAGGTGATGAGCGAGACCGGCGACTGGACCACCGCGGGCAACGCGACCCTGACCCCGTCCTGCTTCTCTTGCCACAGGTCGCACGGCAACATGAACCCCTACGGCCTGATCTACATGGACCGTTTCGCTGCCACCGCGGACATTACCGAAGAGGGCATCGTCGGCGCGGCTTCCTACAACACCTGCTCGAACTGCCACGTCCAAGGCCTCTGATCGCCTGACCAGCAGCCTTGACTCTGGGGTCCCCGGGAAACCTCTCCCGGGGACCCTTCTCTTTTCCTAGCATCCGATCCGAGAAAGGGTTATCGATAACGGACAGTCCATGTCTGCGCTCCTCCTCGCCGCCCTGATGGCCGTCCTGGCCGCGCCGCAGGACCCGTTCCGCGCCGGCCGCGCCCCGCGGCGGGCCGGCGGCGCCGGTGAGGGACGCGCGACCGAGCAGGCCCACCACGGCGAGCGGTTGGTCTGCAGCGACTGCCACACGGTCCACAACTCCCGCGGCGGCCAGCCGATGCGCTTCGACGGCGTCTCCATGCCGGCCCCGGTCCTGCTCCGCGAGGCCAACCCGACCCAGCTCTGCCTCGCCTGCCACAGCGGCTCCTATCCGCTGATCCCCGACGTGCTCGGGCCGGTGAGCTACACCGCCGACCCGGCGGGCGGCTGGTTCGCCCAGGGCCTGGGCCTGCCCAACGCCCACGGCCACGACCTCTCGCCGCCGAGCGCCCTGGCGGCCCCCGGATCGACCGAGTCCTTCACCATCGAGTGCGCCTCCTGCCACGACGTGCACGGCTCCAGCAACTACCGCAACCTCCTGCTCGACCCCCCGGGGTCGGCGGACGACGGCGACGTCCGGGTGGTGGTCGACCAGATCATCGCCCCCAACGGCGCCAACGCGGCCCAGGTCTACACGCCGGCGAACCTGCTCGACCGCTCCGGCATGGGCGAGTTCTGCAACTCCTGCCACGACAATTTCCACGGCAGGAGCGCCTCGGAGGAGGGTGCCCAGCGGCCGTGGCTGCGCCATCCGCAGGAGGTCGCGATCGCCGGCGCGCCCCACGCCGACTTCGGCCACTGGTCGGGCCCGATCGTCAACCGCGTGCGGGTCGAGACGCCCACCGACGACCTGGTCCCCAGCGTCGACGACCGGGTGAGCTGCCTGAGCTGCCACAAGGCCCACGGCTCGAGCCGGCCCGACTCCCTGATTTACGCCGACGGCCTCCGCCGCCGCTCCACCTGCCAGCAGTGCCACGACCAATGAGGAAGCTCCCCACCCTGGCTCTCCTCGCCTTCGGCGCCGCCGCCCTGGCCTCGCCGCTGGGCGACGGCACCTACGACTCCACCCTGCACGGCAGCGACACCCGCGGCGTCGCCCGAGTGCCGGGGCTGGAGACCGGAGACTGCGGCCCCTGCCACTCCTCCCACGCCTCCGGGGCCGGCGCCGGCCCCC
>JACNJP010000370.1 GCA_014382465.1 Planctomycetota bacterium | reverse complement strand
GACCCCGCCACCCTCGACCCCGCCGGCCGCACCCGCCGGCTGCTGTCCCTGCTCGCGCCCTTCATCGGCCTGGCCGTGGTGGTGCTGTTCTTCGCCGCGGTCGGTCCGGACAGCTTCCTGTCGCTCTACAACTTCAAGAACGTCGCCACCCAGACCGTGATCGTCGGCCTCGGCGCGGTCGGCATGACCTTCGTGATCGTCAGCGGCGGCATCGACCTCTCGATCGGCTCGGTGATCGCGCTCAGCTCGGTGGTCAGCGCCTGGAGCATGCTCCACGGCCTGGGCGCGGTCGTCGCCGTGCTGGCCGGCGTCGCCTGCGGCGCCCTCTGCGGCGGCCTCAACGGCCTGCTGATCACGAGGCTCAAGGTCGTGCCCTTCATCGTCACCCTCGGCATGCTCGGCATCGCCCGCGGCGCCGCCAAGGCGCTCGCCGACGAGCAGAAGATCGACGCCGACGCCTCCTGGCTGGCCAACCTGATGGCCAAGCCGCAGGACTGGAGCTTCCCGGTGCTGCCGCAGGGCGTGTGGCTGATGTTCGCCCTCGCCGCGGTGATGGCCTTCGTGCTGCGCAAGACCGTCTTCGGCACCCGCACCTTCGCCATCGGCAGCAACGAGGCCACCGCGCGCCTCTGCGGCGTGCCGGTCGAAGGCACCAAAGTGGCGATCTACGCCCTCTGCGGCGCCTTCGCCGGGCTGGCCGGGGTGCTGCAATTCGGGCGACTGACCGTCGGCGACCCGACCACCGCGCTCGGCAAGGAGCTCGACATCATCGCCGCGGTGGTCATCGGCGGCGCCAGCCTGTCGGGTGGAACCGGCTCGATCCTCGGCGCCCTCATCGGCGCCTTCCTGATGAGCTTCCTCGCCAACGGCTGCAATCTGATGGGCGTGCCCAACTACGCCCAGGAGATCCTGATCGGCGTGATCATCGTCGTCGCGGTGACGATCGATCAGCTGCGGTCGCGGCGGGGATAGGGTTCCCGCATCGCGGTGGTATCTGGAGCTGGCGTTTCGATCAGGCGTCGAGGTCGCGAACGACCCCCGTCCCGGCTTCCGTCGTCCGAAACCGCTGCTTGCCGCTCGTGGGCTTGTCCGGAAGGGTCATCGCCAGCAGTCCCGCATCCAGGGGTGGCGGAGAACCTGGTCCCGGAACTTGGTCCGGTCGGTCCTCCCGGAGATTCCGAGCAATTCAGTTTAGACTTTGGGTAGAGGGGCTCGGCCAGGAGCGGGTTGCCGGGGAAGGAGCCGTGCAGCCCGCGCAGCTTGTCCAGGGTCCGGGCCGGCGGCAGTGTGCCGGGGTTCCATACTTCGAGCCGGTCGGCGAAGAGCATGACCTGGACGCTGGTGGTGCTGCGGTAGTCGCGGTGGGCGATCGCGTTGACGATGGCTTCGGCCACGACATCGCGTGGGATCTCGTACTGCACCGGTGCCTCCGGGCCCTGCTGCCGCGTGCCGACCCGCCAGTTGATCTTCGACATCACGAAGTCGATGGCCTGGTCCACCAGCTCGAAGACGGTGCCCTTGTAGACATGGTGCGAGGGAATGGGCTTGGCCACATCGGTGCCGTGGAAGTGGGCGCGCTTTAGCTCGGTAGGCAGCATGAAGCGCTGCCGCTGGTGGGCGAAGAGCAGGACGGCGGCGTGGGTCGGCCGGCCCTCGTCGAGCAGCTTGAGGTGCGTGAGCACCTCTCCCACCTCCGCCTCGACCGGCAGCGGGAATTTGTGTGCTCGATTGGTCCGGAGGAATGGACCGCGGCAGATCAGCCACGCCACAGGGATTCCATCGGCAGGGCGACGAGCCCATCACCGAAGGAGGCGCCGTCCCGGCCGCCGTGCAGAACCACGCCGCGCAGAAAGCGCTCCCCGAGCAGCCCGCGCAGCCGCCGCAGCCCGCGGAAATCGCTCGACTCCACTCGTGAGGAGGCCTTCACCTCGACGCCTACCACCTGGCCGGCGCGGTTCTCCAACACCAGGTCCACTTCGTGGCCGGCCGCGGTCCGGTAGTGGAACAACCGCGGCCGGGTCAGGCTCCAGCTCGCCTGCTTGAGGATCTCGAGGGCGGCGAAGTTCTCGGTCAGAGCGCCGCGCAGGCCGCCGTCGTTCTTCAGACGGGTGGGGTCCGCGCCGAGCAAGGCGCAGGCGAGGCCGGTGTCCACCAGGAAGAGCTTCGGTGACTTGAGCAGCCTCAGGCCGAGGTTGCCCGACCAGGCGGGCAGCGTGCGGACCAGGAAGGTGGCTTCGAGCAGGCCGAAGTAGCGCTTCAGGGTAGTCTGCGGCATGCCGACGGTGCGGGCGATGTCGGCGAAGTTGAGCAGGCCGCCGGCGCGTCTGGCGAGGAGCTGGAGCAGGCGGAACAGCGCCTCCGGTTCGGCGACCTGGGTGAGTTCGCGTACTTCCCGCTGGAGGATGGTGGTGAGATAGGAGTCGAACCAGGCGAGGCGGCGCGCGGGGTCGCGCCGGCCCACGGCTTCGGGGAAGCCTCCGGCGGCGATGCGTTGAAGGAGCGAGGGATCGGCGGCGGTGACCGGCAGCGACGGGCGCTGATCCGCGGTCGCGAAGAGTCGGTCGACCCAATCGCTGGGGGCGGCCTCGATCTCACTGGCCGCGAACGGCCACAGGGGCACGACCTCCATTCGGCCGACCAGGCTCTCGGCCAGGGCCGGTAAAGCCCGGAGGTCGGTGGAGCCGGTGAGCAGGAAGCGCCCAGGCCGACGGTCCCGGTCCACCTCGGCCTTGATCGCCCGGGCGAGCTCGGGGACGAGCTGGACCTCGTCGAGGACCAGCGAACCGGGCCGGCCGGCGAGGAAACCCTCGGGATCGGCGCTCGCCGCCGCTCGCGGGAGCTGCTCGTCGAACGAGAGGTAGGTCCAGCCGAGGTCGGCAGCGATCCCGCGGGCCAGCGTGGTCTTGCCTGCCTGGCGCGGACCATGGAGGAAAACCGCGGGGGTGTCCTCGAGGGCGCTGAGGACGGCGGATTGGATGGACCGGGCTCTCACTCCCATGATGATCGGTCAGAATAGGCTGTAAATCAACCAAATATTGGATGAAAAACAGCCATTAAACGGCATGAGAACCGGCGTAAAAGGCCCGTACCACATTTAATCAAAAAGCTTTACGGTGGTTATATGGACGGGCTCACCTGCCGGCACCCCTCAAGGAGGCGCGTCAAAGAACGCGGTCGCGCTTGCTGCCTCCAGCCCACCCGCGCGGGGTCGGCGGAACCTCAGAAGAGGGGCCAGAGCATCCCGGCTCAAGCCCCCAGCACCACAAACAGGTACTCCCGGTTCCGCAGGTGGCTGACGGTGCCGACCTTCTCGCCGCGGAGGTTGTGGATGCCGATCTGGGCGCCGACGTAGCGCTTGAAGTCGTTGCTGAGCACCTGGACCTGGCCCCGGCTCGACAGCACCTCCTCCATCTGCTCGCGGCTGATGAAGCCCTCGTCGCTGAAGCTGACGATCAGGTGCCGCGCGTCCACCGCCGCGACCGTCTCGCGCCATGCCTCGAGGAAGGCGGTCTTGCGGTTGAAGTCGCTCTTGCGGTCCCTGCAGTCGACGCGCTTGTGGGCGATGCCGTAGACCTCGGGTTGGTCCCACAGCACTAGGCTCTCCCAGACGTGGTAGTTGCCGAGATAGCTGTGCTGATTGTAGGGAGGATCGAGGTAGGCGATGTCGCCGCTGAGCCGGCGCGCGGCCTCGCGTGCCTCGAGGCGGGTGGCCGCGCCCTTGCCCGAGGCGGCGCGCGGCAACAGCGCGGGCAGCCGCAGCTCCAACTCGTTGTGGCTGCGCGCCGACCACTGCTTGAGGTAGGCCATCTGCACGCCGGTGGTGGAGTCGACGCGGTCCGCGGCCTCCATCAGCGACACCAGCAGGGTGGCCTCGAGCTCCGGTTCCAACGCCTTGGCGGCGATGGCCTCGCGAATGGCATCGACGCGCGCGCCGTTCTTGGCCTGCAGGTAGCGGCTGGACTCGCAGAAGGTGTGGGTGAACCAGCCGGGGGAGCCGGGCAGGGCGTTCAGCTCGCGGATGAGCTGCTCGGCTTCGGCAGCGTGGTCCTCGGCGTCGGCCTGCACGTAGCAGCGGGCGATGGTCTCGCCGTAGGCCATCAGGTCGTTGGCGAGCACACGGTAGCCGGCGGCCTTCAGCGCGTGGCCGACGCGCGCGGTGCCCGAGAACAGGTCGACCACCGTGCCGGACGGCGCCAGCTCGCCCGCCAGGCGCACGATCTCGGGCACCAGCAGGCGCTTCGAACCGAGGTACTTGATCGGCACCGGCGCGGCTCCCTCAGACCCGCAGGCGTTCGAAGTCGAGCAGGAAATCGCCCTTCAGGAAGGCGACGCCGAGGTCGCCCTCGCTGACCTTGCCCACGACCTTGCCCTGGGTCGTGTACTCGCGGCGCCTCCCTCCGGGGAACTCCAAGGTGATGAAGTAGTCCGTGCTCGAGGAGCTGTCGCGGCCGCCGCCGGAGACCTCGGTGCGCTCGCCAGCCACCAGCGCGGGTTCGCGCTGCAGCGGCGCGCGGCTGAAGTTCCCCATCTTGCGCAGGATGGCGATCGCCGCGGTGACGCCGGCCACCGAGAAGAACAGCGGGACCAGCCTCAGGAAGCCCGGCGCGCCAGTCGCGCCGATCACGGTGAACATGAACAGCGAGGCGCCGACGAAGAGGATGAAGAAGCCGATCGTGAAGACCATGCCGCAGCCGATCCCAGCCATCCTTGGCGCCATCATCATCAGGCGCTGCAGGTCGGCGTGCTGCTGAAGCGCGGCGAAGCGCGCCTCGAGGTCGCCGTAAGGAGAGGGAGGGCTTACCGTCGGCCGCGCCGTCGGCCGCGGCAGCTCGTGCCCGCAGAACTCACAGAAGCGGGAGTCGATCCTGGCGACCGCGGCACCGCAGTTCGGGCACTTGCGGGCCTCAGCGCTTGCCACCGCACTGACCGCAGAACTTTGCGTCGGGCGCCATCGGGCTGCCGCAGCCGGAGCAGAAGCCCGGCGACGCCGCGGCCGCGGCCGGCTCGGCCTTCAAGCCGGTGCCGCAGGCGCCGCAGAACAAACCGGGGGCGACGCTCGCCATGCACTTGGGGCAGACCACTCCAGCGGCCGCCGGCGCCAGCGTCTCGCCGCCGCGGTGGTCGCGCACCAGCATCTGCGCCAGGCCGAAGCCGACGCCGAGCCCCGCGCCGCCCATCAGGCCGCCGGCGCCGCCGCCGCCGGAGCCATCACCACCGCCGCCGCCTTTGGCCATGCCCTCGCCCGCGCCCATCATCGCCTTGCCGGCGGCGAACTGCTGGTAGGCGCCGACGCCGCCGACGGTGCGCAGATAGGCCGCGTCGGTGTAGAGCCGCTTCAGGTTGTCGCCGTCCTCCTCGTCGATGGCGACCGTGAAGTTGCCGAGCCGCGCGATGCGGATGCCGTAGTCGGCCACGTGCTGGCCCAGGCCCTTGAGGACGTCGACCTCGACCTCCTCGGTGTAGGCGCCCGAGGTCACGTCCAGCAGCGGCCAGTCGTTCTTGACGCACAGCTCGGCGATGCGGTCGCGGACGACCTTGAGCACCTGCTCCTTCATCCACGAGCGGACCAGCCAGGCCTCGGTCCGGCCCATGCCGACCAGGCCGGTGATCAGGCGCTCCGGATCGGTGACCTGGAAGCTGAACTCGCCGTGCACCATGGTCTCGACCGGCACGCCGCTCTTCGGGTCCTCGACGTGGCCGATGCGGCCGCCGAACTTCACGCCCGGGATCTCGCGGGTGCTGACGAAGAAGACCTCGGCGACGAAGACGTTGCCGCCGGTGAAGGCGTCCACCAGGTTCGACAGGAAGGGAAGGTTCGAGCTGTCGAGGGTGTGGCGGCCGGGGCCGAGCGTCGACACGACCTTGCCGTCGCGGAAGAAGACGGCGACCTCGTCCGACTCGACGGTCAGCTGCGACTTCATCGGGATGGTCGGGTCGGGGTGCTTCCAGACCACCTGCGACTTCGCGTCGTCCGGACGCGCGACCATCATCTCGCTGACGCCGCGCTTGAGCCAATCGATGATTCCCATGGTTCCTCGAGGGTGTTGGTGGGCGGAAAACCGGAGGCGCGATGGGCCGCGCCTCCGGCATGATAGGGCTACGCCGGAGGGGCGAGGATCTTCACCGAATGGCGCCGGGGATCAGGTGTCCAGGCGCCTCAGCTCCTCGAGGTCGGCGAGGTCCTTCGGGCGCCCGGCGGCTTCCTTGTTCTTCAACAATTGGTCGCGACCGAGCACGGGAACCACCAATCCGGCGATCTCGACGGTCATCCTGCCGGACCAGGCCTCCTCGAAAGCCACGCCGGCGATCGCCGTCAGGAGGTCGATCCGGCGCGGCGCCACGCCGATCTGGAAGACCGTCCCCGGGCGCTCCAGGTCGCTCTGGGTGAGGTCCTGCCTCGGCGCTCCGAACGCATCCAGGGCCCGAAAGACCCTCAACGCGTTCTCCCGGCTCGGCTTCACCCAGAGGTCGATGTCGCCGGTCGCGCGCGGCAGCCCGTGGCAAGCCATGGCGTAGGCCCCGACCAGGAGGTACTCAACCGCCGCGCCGGACAACGCGGACAACATGTCGGAGTAATCGGGATTCAGCATTCTGGTTCGGCACGAAGGCCCAGACGTCGCGGGTGATCTCCCAGACCATGGCGAGGAGCTCAGCGGGGCTGGAGTCGCGGAGATCATCCTCCTTCCCCTGGTCTCCCAGGCGGTTCACGCGGACCTGCACCTGGCGTTTCGTCATGCGTCCAGGATAGCGCCGGGGGCGCCGGATCCCGCCGGGAGGAGGCAGTATCGTGGGCCGCTCATGGCGCCCGAGTCCCCGAGCCCCAGCCCGCCGCCCGTGCCCGAGGCCGTCCACCCGCCCGAGGCGGCGCGGCACGCCTTCCTGTGCGGCAACTGCGGCGCCGAGCTGCGCTGGGATCCGGACGCGGACGCGCTGCACTGCGACCACTGCCAGTCGACCCAGGAGGTGCCGCGCGGCGAGGGCACGATCCTCGAGCGGCCGCTGGCCGAGGCCGGCGCCGCCGCCCGCGGGCTGGGCCTGGAGCTTCGCGTGGCCAACTGCGAGGAGTGCGGCGCCAGGGTCAGCTTCGATCAAGCATCGACCGCCGAGAACTGCGTCTACTGCGGCTCGTCGAACGTGCTGGCGCAGGAGGCCAACCGCAACGCCATCCGCCCCGAGTCGCTGGTGCCGCTCGACGTCGGCAGGGCGGCGGTGGAGGCCGCATTCAGGAAGTGGCTGAAGGGCAGGTGGTTCCGCCCCAACGAGCTGCAGAAGACCAAGCGCTTCGACGCCGTCGGGGTCTACGCGCCGTTCTGGACCTACGACTGTCGCGTCCACTCCGACTGGACTGCCGACGCCGGCTACTACTACTACGTGACCCAGCACTACACCGTCACCGTCAACGGCAAGACCCAGCACCGCACCAGGCAGGTGCGCAAGGTGCGCTGGGTGCCGGCCTGGGGCGACCGCGACGACGCCTACGACGACATCCTGGTCAACGCCTCGCTCGGGCTGAAGGAGGACCTGGTGCGTGAGCTCGGCGACTTCGACACCTCGGCGCTGGTGCCCTACAGGCCGGAGTACCTGGCCGGCTGGCGCGCCGAGGAGTACCAGCTCGACCTGGAGGCCGGCTGGCAGCAGGCCGAGGCGCGGGTGATCGAGGAGCAGCGCCGCCGCTGCTCCGGCGACGTGCCCGGCGACACCCAGCGCAACCTGCGCATGCGCAACACCATCTTCGACCCGCGCTGGAAGCACGTGCTCTTGCCGCTGTGGAGCCTGAGCTACCGCTTCCGCGGCAAGGTCTACACCGTGCTGGTGCACGGCCAGACCGGCGGGATCGTCGGGGAGGCGCCCTACAGCGTGTGGAAGATCCTCGGGTTGGTCCTGTTCCTCGCCGCGGCTGGCTTCGCAGCCTACCTGGCCTTCGGCGGCGGCTTCTGAGCATGGGCGCGGCGGCGTTGAAGCGGATCCAGATCGAACGCGGCGACCTCACCGCCTACGCCGGCGACGCCATCGTCAACGCCGCCAACGAGTCGCTGCTCGGCGGCGGGGGAGTGGACGGCGCCATCCACCGCGCCGCCGGGCCCGAGCTGCTGGAGGAGTGCCGCGGCCTGCGCGGCTGCCCCACCGGCGAGGCGCGGATCACGCGCGGCTACCGGCTGCCGGCGCGGCGCGTGATCCACACCGTCGGTCCGGTGTGGCGCGGCGGCGAACACGGTGAAGCCGAGCTGCTGGCGAGCTGCCACCGCGAGTCGCTGCGACTGGCGGTCGAGCACGGCTGCCGCCGCGTCGCCTTCCCGGCGATCTCCTGTGGCGTCTACGGCTACCCGCTGGAGCGGGCGGCGCGGGTCGCGGTCGGATCGGCGGCGTCCTTCCTGGAAGGTGACGCTACCTTGAGCGAGGTCGTCTTCGTCTGCTTCGGCGAGGACGCGCGGGCGGCCTTCGCCGCCGCGCTCCAAGAACTCCGAAGCGCCCGCTGAGTCTTCCGATCATGCTCCTCATCGCCGCTGCCCTCGCCTTCGGTCCGCTGCTTCCGCAAGACGCCCCCGCCGCGGTCAACGCCGACCGCCCCACCATCCTGCAGGACGCCGACCGCACCTGGCTCGGACCGGAGTGGTACGCCAACCGGCTGCAGGACTGGCGATTGCGCGACGGCCGCATCGAATGCGTGAACGGCAAGGAGAACGACCCGGTGCGGGTGGCGCACCTGCTGCCGTGGAGCATCGGGGCGGGCGAGTCCTTCCGGATCTCGGTCCACCTCGACGCGCTGGTCGTCGGCCTCGACGACGAGGCCGGTTCCGGCTTCCTGATCGGCACCGGCGGCGAGGGCGTCGATTGGCGGCTCTCGGCGCTCGCCCACCACCGTCCGGCCGAGGACGGCGGCGTCTTCGTCGGCGTCGATGCGCACGGCAAGGCGGTCCTGCGCGACTTCGAGACCAACCGGGCGCGCGGCGGCTGGGGCGTCGGCGGCAAGCTGGCCGACGGGGAGTTTGAGCGGCTGCCGCTCGAGGTGCTCCACACCGACCACGGCGCCGTGATGGACGTCACCGCTCCCGAGACGGTGCGTGATCCAGCCGACGGCACCCTGGTCGTGGTCGGGGAGCGCGCCGGCGCAGGCTACCGGCTGACGATCAGCATCGTGCTCGAGGACGGCCGGACCCTGACCAAGGCCCGATCCGAGGTGCTGCCCGCTGCGTGGGTGGAAGGCGGAATCGCCCTCTGCTCCCACCGCGGGGCGCCCTTCACGGAGACCGGCTTCTCCTTCTCCGAGCTCGAGCTCAGCGGCGACATGCTCCGCCACCACCCCGAGCGTCGCTTCGGCCCGATCGTCGCGGCGCAGTACACGCTCAGCCGCGGCACGCTGAAGCTGACGGCGCAGATGATGCCGCTGGGGCCGAAGGACTCCTCGCTGGCGCTGCTGCAGCTCGCCGGGGCCGACGGAGAGTGGGAGACCGTGGCCTCGGCGGACCTCCAGCAGCCGAGCTGGACCTTCCCGTTCCGCGTCGAGGACTGGGACGGCAGCCGCGATCACCCTTACCGGGTGCTCTACCGATCGCGCGACGGGGATGGCAAGCCGCTCGACGTGAGCTGGGAGGGCACGATCCGCGCCGAGCCCACTCCCGACCGCGACTTCGTGCTCGCGGCCTTCACCGGCAACAAGCACTTCACCGGCGGCATCCGCTGGAACTCGAACGGGGTGTGGTTCCCGCACAACGACATCGTCGACTCGGTGCGGAAGCACGACCCGGACCTCCTGTTCTTCTCCGGCGACCAGATCTACGAGGGCGACATCACCGGCGCCCAGCGGCGGCCGGCCGACCAGGCCAAGCTCGACTACCTCGACAAGTGGTACCGCTGGTGCTGGGCCTTCGGCGACTTGGCGCGCGACCGGCCGACGATCTGCATCCCGGACGACCACGACGTCTACCACGGCAACCTTTGGGGCGCCGGCGGCCGACACGCGCGCAGCCAGGACGACGGCGGCTACACCATGCCGGCCGACTTCGTGCGCATGGTCGAGCGCACCCAGACCAGCCACCTGCCCGACCCGGTCGACCCGGCGCCGGTCGAGCAGGGCATCGGCGTCTACTTCACCGAGCTGAGCTACGGCGGCATCAGCTTCGCGATCCTCGAGGACCGCAAATTCAAGAACTCGGCGACGCCGCTCGTGCCCGACGGCCGGGTCGTGAACGGCTGGTTCCAGAACCCCGACTTCGACCCGCGCGACGCCGACGTGCCCGAGGCGGTGCTGCTGGGCGCGCGCCAGGAGCGCTTCCTCGAGTCCTGGGCCGCCGACTGGAGCAACGACGCCTGGATGAAGGTGGTGCTGTCGCAGACCATCTTCCAGAACGCCGCCACCATCCCCGGCGACTCCACCGGCGGCCACGTGCTGCCGTCGGCGCCCTACCCCGAACTCGGCCAGGAGCCGCGCGACTGGAAGCTCGCCGCCGACACTGACTCCAACGGCTGGCCGCAGTCCGGCCGCCGCCGCGCGCTCGAGTCGATGCGCAAGGGCTTCGCCTTCCACGTCGCCGGCGACCAGCACCTCGGCAGCTTCCTCCAGTACGGGGTGGACGACTGGCGCGACGCCGGCCACGCCTTCTGCGTGCCGTCGATCGCCAACACCTTGGTCCCGTGCTGGTATCCACCCGAGGGCGGCGCAAACCCGCTGCCGGGGCAGCCCTACTACACCGGCGACTTCAGCGACGGCTTCGGCAACAAGATGACCGTTCTGGCGGTCTCCAACCCGCACAAGTGGGGCCGCGAGCCGTCGGCCTTGCCCGACCGCGCGCCGGGCTTCGGCGTCGTCCGCTTCAC